>NZ_JBIVMF010000008.1:0-256536 GCF_044752945.1 Streptomyces sp. NPDC088554
GGGGAGATTATCTGGCCGCCACCAGGGACACCCACGAGGCCACCAGCGGGGAAGATCACTGGCCGCCCACGGGGAGCACTACGAGGCCGTTGACACGGGGACGCCCTGTTCTTCAGGCGCGAGCGGAACCCGGATTCCCGTGTGCTGTGAGAGCGGTGGACGATGCGCCGCCGGACGAACCGCTGCCCGTCATGGGAGCCCGGAGAGCGGCTTTCCAGCAGGTGAAGGATCTCGGAGTTGATGAGCGCCGATCGGCTGTCCCCGCTGTGCTCCCAGGAGGGCAGGGAGTCGCTGCTGCATGGCGTTCCTTCCTCGTCGAGTCACTGACCGAGGAAGGGGAACGCTCCTGTTCGCTGGTTCAGTCGGCAACAGTGGGAATGAAGAGTGCCCAGGATGTGGGTGACATGGTCAGGGCGGGAAGGTTTATGTCCTTGGAGTCGCGTACCTTGACCGTGCCTGACGCGAAGGCGACCTCCACACAGGCGTTGCCGCTGCCTTCCGAGTAGGAAGACTTGAACCATGGGCGGTCGGGGAGGTGACGTATCTGTGTGTTGGTCATGTGATCTCTCGCGCTAGTTTTCGGATAAAATCTGGGGTTTCCTCCGGGGGGAGAGCGGACGCGGTGAGCCGCTCGAACCGTCGAGTGAAAACCCCTACATCGCGGGGCTTGCCGGACATCGACAGAGCACCCCACGCGGTATCCACCTGGACTTGGGACGGCAGCACGTCCCCCATGTCCAGAATGCTGAAGTCGCCGGCGAAGCGATAGCGCTTTCCGGCCGAGGGCAGGACCTGGATCGTCACGTTCTTGCTCTCCGAGAGCTTGACGATCTCCTCGCACTGTTCCCGTACGACATCAACGCTGCCCACGATGTGGCGGAACGCCGGCTCCCCGATGATGGCGTGCAGTGTCACTGGATCTTCGTCACGGGTGAGGAACTCGCGACGCCGCATCCTCAGCCTCACGGCCTTGTCCACGGACTCTGTTGTCACTTCCAGCACGGGTTGTTGCATCGCGAAGATGGCGCGTGCGTACCGCTCGGTCTGAAGACTCCCCCAGGGCAGCAGAGGGTGGAACGCCCGAATCATTCGGGCTCCTTCCTCGATACCCACGAACTTCGACATCAGGGGCGGTGTCATCGCGTCCTTGAAGTCCGCCACCCACTCCTCGCTCGATGCCTCCCGCTGGATGCTCAACAGCTCCTCGACGACCTCCTCGTCAGTGACTCCGTACCGTTCGAGGAGGTCACGCAGATGGCTGGACCGGCGCAGGGAGGAAAGGCCCGTTTCGACGCGTTGCAGCATCGCTTCGGAGAACGGCAGTCCGTCCGACGCGTCTTGCAGTGTGAAGCCGGTGGTTGATCGCAGGCGGCGGAGTTCCTGGCCCAGTGCGATGCGGCGGCCGGTTGGCCTCGGTCGAGCTGGCAACTGCTTCCCTCCTCAGCGTATGTGCGCGCCATCATCGCTGACACGCGCAGTCTGCTACCCCACGGGTTCGGTGTGCCGACCCATGGGCGGTCTCTGGCATTTTCCAGTTTAGTCCTCAGAGAGGATTCTGAGGGGATTCTCTTGAATCCTAATGACTCGTTGGGACAGTCTGGTGGAGCGACCTTCTCGGCACGAATCGTCCGGGTACGGGTAGTTGTCAGGCCGATCCGTTGCCCTGGCAACTACCGGTCGTATGGCTCTTGGAGATCCGAGAGCGGTCGGGTCTGGACCCGTCCGCCAGGGAGGGACCTGTGACCGTGATGAGAACCATGCGGATCGGCGCTGTGCCGGTGGCGCGCGTGTGGTCGACGGACTACGCCATGGTGGAGGGGTCGGTGGGTCTCGCCCGGATACATGTCCGCCGAAATCTGACGGCAATGGGTTGGGCCGGTGACGTGGAGGACATGGTCCTCATCGTTTCGGAACTTGTTTCGAATGCGATCAACCACGGCCGGATCGTCGGCGAAACGCTCACCGTACGCGTAGCCGTACTTGAAGAGGGTGGTCTTCTCCTCGATGTGTCCGACCGGCTTGCCGTGTTCCCACACTTTGACGAAGTGCTGGCCTGCCCGCCGGACGATGCCGAGGGCGGCAGAGGACTTCTGGTGATTCGGGCCGTAGGAGCCCAACTTGAGTGGTTCCCGTGCCGGGGCGGTGGCAAGACAGTACGTGCCCATGTAGTTGCCAGGAGGAGGGATTGACCAGAGACCGGATGGCTGCTGAGATCGTCCCGGCCTGTCCCACTCCGGCCTATCCCACCCCGGACTTCGCCGTACCTGTCAGGAAATGGAGTCACGACCTCGCCACTCTGGAACGCGTTCTGGCCCGGCTGAGGGAGTCGCCCTCTGTATCTTCCGCCCGGGACCTTGCCAGTAGGGATGACACCCAGTGAAGGCAACCGCCCCGAGCGTTCCAGCAGCAATGTATCCGCGATCTACGATCAAGGTATGGCCCGCACACGACGCCTATGACTACGAATACCTTGGCGCCGGGCTGGCTGACCGTCGTCTTTTGGACGACAGCGTTGCGATCCAGGTTTTCCGGGCCCCGTTGCTGGCTGTGCCGGTCGGTGGACGGCGACGTGGTGGGTACTTCATCGTCAGCGGTTTGAGTAACGCGAGGGCGGTATGCGATGTGCTTCGGGGCCGCCCCGGTTTTCTCCTGCCACGGCAGAGATGGGCTCCCGCTCCGGACTCGTACTACGTCGTGGAGTGGGGTGAGCGGGGTCCCCGGGGCGATACCGATACGCGAGCGCGATTTTACGGATACGCCGAGGAGGCGATCGTGACCGGGCGTGTCCAACTACCGCCGCTCCCACCTGATCCGTTCTCATAGCGGCTGGAAAGAATCGGTTCGAGAAGGGTCCAGACGAAACGGAATGTTGCACGCTCGCGCCATGCTCGGCTTACTCATGGAGGAACCATGACGCCATCCGTAATCGATGCTGATCAACAGGCCCTAGATACGCTGCTGCGTACTTTCTACACAGTTCCGCGTGTTGGGCGGGAGAAGTTGAGTGATGGTGGAGGACCCTTCGGGTTCGACATCGTCACCGCGATTCAGGTCGACTTCTTGATCCGTGCCTATGGGTGCGATGGAATTGCCGAGGCCGGTTGCTTTCTCGGTGACACAACCGAATATCTGGCCCGTCTCTACCCGCACCTTCCAGTACGCACGTGTGATGTTGATCCACGAAGCGCCGGATTTACACGCCAGAGGCTTCGATGCCGAGAGAACGTGGACGTCTATCTGGGCGACTCGGGCGAACTCATGCTGACCCTCCTCTCTGGCCTGGCGCGGCCTCTTGTGTATCTGGATGCGCACTGGAATTCCCGCTGGCCCCTTCAGGACGAGTTGATCTCCATCATCGCCGGCATCGTCGTCGTGGATGACTTCAACATCGGTCACGCGTCGTTCGGTTACGACCACTACGACGGACTGGTGTGCGGTCCGGAACTGGTTGCACGCACCCTTCCGGAAGTGGATGAGCTGTTCGTCGGGAACCCGTACGCCGGCTATCCCGTTCCTTGCCTTCAGACCGGTCGTCGCTCAGGCACCGGCTATCTCCCCAGATCCCTGGAGGCAGCGCCGCTCGCTCAGTCTCAGATGTTCATCCGTGTTCCTGTACGGCCCAGCGTGATGTTTCCTTCCTGGAAGATCTACGAGCACGACCGGCTGCGGCACACTGCATCGGCGAGGGAGCAGGTATGAGCACCCATCAAAGTCGCCTCGATCTGACGGCTCTTCGGGGTGTGCCCTTTGTCAACGATGACTTTGTGGTATCGAGACTTGCTTCCGCAGCGGTTGCCGTGCGGCAGTATCGCGCCCAGGAGATGAAGCTCACCGGCCTTCCCGGCAAGACTGACTTCGTTTCCTGGCTCTCCCCCGATACAGCAGTAAGGACACGTCCCCAAGCTGTCGTGGTTCAGTCCCGAGAGGTCTCCCGGATCAGGATGCGGAGCGTCGGGGAGGCCACGGAATATCTCTCCGGGATTGTCCCGGCTTGGCGTTCGCTGCTGAGCCTGCCGGTCCGTTATCGGTTGCTGGAGCGTTCGAACCCCGCTCTCTCCGCCTCCTTCTACCTGTGGCCGCAGCACATTCTGCTCTCCGATGCAGCGTTCGACGGCCAGCAGGTTTTGAGGGAACTCCTGCTTCATGAGCAGTGCCATCAATGGCTCTATCTCATTGAGGAACTGTGGCCCCTGGATGTTCCGGAGGCACGCCGTGTGACCCTGCCCTCCGGTACATCCGGTCGAGCGCCCCGAGAGGTCATCGGTGCCGCACACGTTGCCGCCAGCACTGTTCGCATGTACCGGGCGGCCGGTGGAGACTGCCCCGGGGCGGAGGAACGCATCGCATTCTTCACCGAGTACGGACGTGGCTGTCTCGTACTGCTCAACGGTCTGGACAAAGAACTGACCGACACGGGGAGAGCCCTGACCCGCTATCTCCAGGAGGCTTTATGAAGACGACTGTTGTTCCGACAGCGACGACATTCCTGACCTGGCCCACACCGTTCTATCAGGCGGACTTGGCTGCCATGGAAGAACCCGGTCTCGGCCCGGAGACCGTCACCGAGATGAACGACCAACTGCGTACATTGATCCTTGACGCCGAGAAGAAACAGGCGGAATACACCTTCGGCGTGATCGGTGCGCAGAAGTCCAGTCTTGACATTCTGCGTTGGGACCATCCCGCCGTGGACTGGCTGCGGGGACGTATCCTCTCCGCGATCCGTGATCTGACTCGTGACTGTCTCTCGGACAACGAAGAGCTGGCCGGCACTGTCTTCGACAAGTCGGAGATCGAAGCCGAGGGCTGGGCGGTCGTGTATCACGAAGGTGGTAGCCACCGGCAGCACACCCACCACGACTCCGTGTTTTCCGGCACGTATTACATCGAGACCGGCGGTGTCGGTCCCGATGCCGGATTGCTTCAGCTGCTCGATCCCCGTCCCGCAGCCGTCGCGCGCCAAGCCAGCCCTGGTGTCTATGCGGTACAGCCCCGGCCCGGGATCCTCGTCGGCTTTCCTTCCTGGCTGCCTCACTCGGTGAAGGCAACCCTGCATGGAGAGGGCACCCGTATCTGTATCGCCTGGAACGCCGGATTCGGGACGACGGAGGCCCTGTCATGAGTAGCCTCATCAAAACCGGCCCGAAAACGGTCACCCGTCTGTGGGAAACAGCATGTGCGGTCCGCACACTGGATTTGAGCGGCGTAGTTCAAGACCCGGCCCCGGTCATCAGTGTCGATGGCGCGCAGTGTGAAGCGGTTCCCCTCGATGGGCTGCTCCGCGACCCCGACGAACTCCAGGCTCAGTTCCTGGATGCGGTGAAGAGTCTCCAGGGGTATGGGGCCAATGGTGGTCTCCCCGCCATCACGTTTACACCGAGCATCCGTCTGACCGCCGAAATCTGGCGCCCCGGGCATGAGGTTCCACAGGATTCCTCGCCGGACGACCTGATCGGTTGGTGCTTCATCAGCGCGACCGGACCGCGCCATCAAGACTCCGGGTCCGTGGCCCTTCTCGATCCCCGGGCGGGGAGCGAGAGGACCGCGATGCCTGGTCTGCCCTGGGGGCGGGAGTTCACGTTCCGTCCGGTCCCCGGGCTGCTGGCGGTTGCACCTGGCTGGCTCACCAGCACGGTGCGACCGCTGGAAGACGGCCAGACGGCCGTTGTGGTGGTTGCACACGTGACCATCTGACTCGCACATACACCGCACAGAAGGAGACGGATATGAGCGCTTTCGCCACTGGCGATGTTTCAGGCATCGTTGAACCGAAGCCCCTGAGCCTCGACGCACCTGGCCTCGGAGTGACAGCCGCCGATGTGGATGCTTATACAGAACTGGCCTCCATCGGCATCATCGGGGCCGGTGCCAACAACTGCGGTGCTGTCCAGGACAACGCCGCTCTCAGGCCGGAGACCACGGTCAGCCTGAAGTCATCGCTCGCCCGACCCTCCGGACAGTAAGACTCGTGGCACAGAGGCGCGCGCTGACAGGACGTACCTGTCAGCGCGCGCTTTACTTCACCGTTCTTCGTTCAGCCGTTTTCGTACTCGGCCTTCGGCCGAGTCACATCGGCTTCGTACCGCTGTGGTTCACGCGATACCGATCCAGGCGTCCGTTCCGAAGGCTCCCTTGATGTCGGAAGCAACGGCATTGGGGTCGACCAGGTATCCCAGCTCGTACACGACGGTCTTCGCTGGTGTCTGGACGCGCATCCTTACTGGGCTTTCGCCCCTGTGAGCTGTGAGGATGCGCTTCAGCTCGGCTACCGCAAGCTCGTTGACCCGATGTGCGTGGAACGCGAGCTGCACAGGAGGTCTGCCGCCGTGCTCGGCTGAGGAGACGTCGATCACCTTGAGTTCCTGACCGTAGATATTGACGACCCCGTCCCTCTCATTGAGCCGGCCCTCCACCGAGACCACGGTGTCCTCGATCAGGGCCGCCGCGATGAGGTTGTAGACCGCGGGGAAGAAGAGGACCTCCATCGCGCCGTCTCGGTCCGCGAGGTTCACGATTGCCCAGGCGTTGCCTTGCTTGGTCATACGGCGATCCACTCCGGTGATGAGCCCGGAAAGTTTCACGACACCTTCGGTGCGGCCCGAGCCGAGAAGTTCGCTGATCGTCGTGTCTCGGTGGCGGGACAGGATGTGTTCGGTTCCGTCCAGCGGGTGTGCCGAAACATAGAGGCCAAGCATCTCCCGCTCTGTGGCCAAGAGCTGTTTGCGGGGCCACTCGCCCTCATCGATGGCAAAGTCGAGACCGAATGAAGGACCGTCGTCGCTACCCCCACCGATCCCTGCGAATAGATCATCCTGGCCGAATGAGGCAGCCTTTTTCACCGGGATGACCGAGTCGATCGCGTCCTCGTGTACAGCCGACAATCCCTTACGGCTGTGCTGGAGTGAGTCGAAGGCGCCGGCCTTGATCAGGGACTCCACCGCCCGCTTGTTCAGCGCGGCGATTTCGGCCTTGTCGAGGAAGTCCGGGAAGGAAGAATACTTCCCCTTGGACTTCCGGGAGGCGACCAGAGACTCGATCACTCCTTCGCCGACGTTGCGTACCGAGCGGAGGCCGAACCGTACGTTGTCGCCGATGGCGGTGAAGTCGGCAACGGACTCGTTGATGTCCGGGGGAAGAACCTGAACCCCTAGCTTTCGGGCATCAGCCAGATAAATGGCAGCCTTGTCCTTGTCGTCTCCGACCGAGGTGAGCAGCGCGGCCATGTACTCGGCCGGGTAGTTTGCCTTGAGGTAGGCGGTCCAGTAGGAGACGAGTCCATACCCTGCGGTGTGGGACTTGTTGAAGGCGTAGCCCGAGAACGGGAGCATGACGTCCCACAGAGCCTTGATGGACTCCTCGGAGTAGTTGTTGTCCTGCATTCCTCCGTGGAATTTCTCCCACTCGGCTGCCAGTACCTCGGGTTTCTTCTTTCCCATGGCGCGGCGCAACAGGTCGGCGCCACCGAGGGTGTAGTTGGCGAGCTGCCGGGCGATGGCCATGATCTGCTCTTGGTAGACCAGCAGATGGAACGTCGTGCCGAGAATGGGTTCCAGAGCGGACTCAAGCTCCGGATGGATGGGGTCGATGGTCTGACGACCGGTTTTACGGTGCGCGTAGTTGGTGTGAGCGTTGGCCGCCATCGGACCCGGACGGTACAGCGCGAGTGCTGCCGCGATGTCCTCGAATCGGCTCGGCTCCATCAGCTTCAGCAGTGTGCGCATACCGCCGCCGTCGAGCTGGAACACGCCGAAGGTGTCACCGCGTGCCAGCAGTTGGAAGGTGGTGGCGTCGTCCAAGGGAATCGACTGGGCGCCGTTCTGCGGGACAGCATCTGTCGTGATGTTGACCCCACGGTTTTCGCGGACGTTCTGAATCGCCTGATCGATGACGCCCAGGTTCCTCAGGCCAAGGAAGTCCATTTTGACCAGCCCCATGTCCTCGCAACTGGGGTAGTCGAATCCGGTGATTTTCACGCCGTCCTTGGCGCGCATGTGCAGCGGGATACGTTCGGTGAGTTTGGTCTTCGACAGGATGACCGCTGCGGCGTGAACTCCGGTGTTACGGATCAGTCCCTCTACGCCCTTTGCTCCGTCAATGACCTTCCTGACGTCCGGTTCGTTCTCGTACAGTGCCCGGATCTCGCTGGCCTCGCCGTGCCGGGGGTGGCTCGAATCAAAGATTCCGTTGATCGGGATGCTTTTTCCCATGACATCCGGAGGCAGGGCCTTCGTGATCCGTTCGCCATGTGAGAAGGGGTAGCCGAGAAGTCGCGATGTATCTTTGATCGCGTTCTTTGCCTTGAGCTTTCCGAAGGTATTCACCATGGCGGTGTATTCATCGCCGTACTTCGAGACGACATAACGCACCATGGCATCGCGCTGGCGGTCGTCGAAGTCGAGGTCGACATCCGGAGGGTTGATGCGCTCGGGGTTCAGGAACCGCTCGAAAAGAAGTCCGTGCTCCAGCGGGCACAGCTCGGTGATACGGGTGGCGTACGCGACGATCGAACCGGTGGCAGATCCACGACCGGGACCGACGGGGATCTTGTTGTCGCGGGCATGTCGACAGATGTCGGCGACAACAAGGAAGTACGAGGAGAAACCCATCGGGCCGATGACCGTCATCTCGGTCTCGAACCGTTCCATGACATGATCGGGGATCGGTGACCCGTAGCGCATCTCAAGGCCCTTGAGGACATCCTTGCGCAGCCACGATTCCTGGGTTTCCCCCTCGGGGACATCCGGGTACTGCGGCATCTCGTCCTCGGGGGTGAAGACCTCTTCGTACGACTCGATGCGCTCTGCGATCAGTAGTGTGTTGTCGCATGCCTCGGGAAGTTCGGAGAACAGCTCCCGCATCTGGGCGGCCGTCTTGAGGTAGTAGCCGCTGCCGTTGAACCGGAAGCGATTCGGGTCGTCCTTGTTCTTTCCCACGCCAATGCACAGGAGGTTGTCGTGGGCGTCAGCGTGCTCTTCGAGAACGTAATGAGCGTCGTTCGTGGCCAGCAGCGGAATATTGAGATCCTTTGCCAGTCGCAAAAGATCGGCGCGGACATTGCGCTCCAAGTCCAGTCCGTGGTCCATCAGTTCGAGGAAGTAGTTTTCTTTCCCGAAGATGTCCTGGTATGCCCCGGCGACTTCCCGGGCCTCGTCGTATTGGTTCAGGCGCAGCCTGGTCTGGATCGCTCCGGAAGGACAGCCGGTTGTCGCAATGATTCCGCTGGAGTTCTCGGAGATCAGCTCCATGTCCATGCGAGGCTTGCCGGCCGGGAACTGGCCCGTGTACGACGCTTCGGTCGACATGTAGAAGAGGTTTCGCAAACCCTGGACATTCTGTGCCCACATCGTCATGTGGGTAAAGCGACCGCCTCCGGAGACATCCTTCGATCCCTCGCCGTCGTCAGACATCGCCCGGACTCCACCAGGTCCCCAGAACTCCTGCTTGCGGTTGCGGCGTGATGACGGCGCGACGTACGCCTCGATGCCGATGATCG
The DNA here is from genome assembly GCF_044752945.1 of Streptomyces sp. NPDC088554. Classification (NCBI taxonomy): domain Bacteria; kingdom Bacillati; phylum Actinomycetota; class Actinomycetes; order Kitasatosporales; family Streptomycetaceae; genus Streptomyces; species Streptomyces sp. NPDC088554. The sequence continues at coordinate 9,494 of NZ_JBIVMF010000008.1, forward strand.
GCTTCACACCGTCGAACTTCTTGGCCACCTGCTGGAACTCGTACGCTCCGAACATGTTGCCGTGATCGCTCATGGCGATCGCCGGCATCTCCTGACGAGCGACCTCGGCGAACATCGGACCGAGCCGCTGGGCGCCGTCGAGCATTGAGTATTCGGTGTGATTGTGCAGGTGAACAAAGCTGTCGGCCACCGGACGGGCTCCTCCGAGGAAGGTTCGTGGGAAGCGCCCACCCTATCCCTCGGTTCCCGGTGAAGCCCTGAGCCCCAGGGGCCCCGAGGCGACCGCCGGGACGGTGAAACGGTGACCTCGGACTATCACGCAAAGTTGCTCCGGGGCTCTTGCGTGTAGCGACCCGGCCGGGCGGACATCGGTACGGCGGTGAGGGGCGCGCCCGGTTGTGGGCGCGCCCCTCATCCGTATGGGCGGGTCGGCGTCAGTTGTGGCCGAAGCGCTTCTGCCGCTTGTGTGCCACGTCCGTCGGCGCTATCTGCGACAGCCGTTGTTCGGAGCGGTCCTCCATGGACGAGGTCTTCGAATCCTCGGATCCACGCTCCGCTTCCGAACGCGGGTTCTGTTTATTGGCGCGATCGCGATTCTTGTGCTTGGCCATGGTGATGCCTCCTGCGGGTATGTTCGAGGGACGTCGGCCGCATTCAGCCTCACATAGCCCGCTAAACGCCGCATTTTGGATCATCACCGTGTGGAGTGGCACCTCTTCATCGGAGCGGACCGGTAATACGCCACGCCGATGATCGAGTTCCGGACGTTAAGCATCTCGCGGTCGGGCAGACTCCAGGGAAACCCTGAGTAACCCCGGACGATTGACCCCCAGCCTCCCGATCTTCGGGTCCCGAGGTTCCGAAGCCCGAGGTTCCCGAAAGAAGGTGGAACACGTGGACCGCTGCGTCGTCCTGGTGGACGCCGGATATCTGCTGGGTGCCGCCGCGAGTCTCCTCGCCGGAGAACCGGCCCGTTCCCGCATCACCGTCGACCACGCCGCCCTCATCCAGGGACTGCGAGAACGGGCCGAGGCGGATACGGAACAGCCGCTGCTCCGTATCTACTGGTTCGACGGCGCCCCCGACCGGGTCCCGCAGCCCGAGCACCGGAGGCTGCGGGTGATGCCCCGCGTCACCGTCAGGCTCGGCGCGCTGACCCGCAGCGACGGGCGCTGGGCACAGAAGGGCGTCGACGCGGCGATGCACGCCGAGCTGACCGAGCTGGCCAGGAACCGCGCCTGCTCGGACGTGGTGCTGGTGACCGGTGACGGCGATCTGCTGCCCGGCCTGATGTCGGCGAAGGAGCACGGCGTCGCCGTCCACCTCTGGGCCGTACAGGCCGCCGACGGCGACTACAACCAGTCCGAGGACCTGGTCGCCGAGGCCGACGAGCGGCGGGTCCTCGACCGGATCTGGATCACCAAGGCCGTCCGGGCGAAGGAGCTGGGCGGGATCTGCGCGCCCTCGCCGGTGCCGCGCCCGGAGATCGCGGCGATCCTCTCCGCGCCGCTCCCCGAGTCCGGGCAGAGCGGCGGCGGCGAGCGCGACGGCTCGGCCGCGCCGGTGGAGCCGCCCGCCGAGGACAGCCCCGAGAGCCGCTCGGCGAAGGGGGTCGTTCCCACCCCCAAGGACCTGGCGGCCCTGCGCGCCCCCGGCGCCCAGTTGTCCGCCCCCCAGCCCCAGCCCACGGGCGCCACCCTGCGCTGGTCCTCCGACAAGGGCTGGGTCGAGCGCCCCGGCAGCGGTACGGCGGGCGAGCCGCCCGAGACGGCGTCGCTGCCGACACTGGCCCAGCTCACCAGCGCGGAGCAGCGCTGGGCCGACCGCGAGGAGGACATCACCACGGTCGGCGGCGACCCGTTCGAGGTCGGCCAGGTCTTCGCCCGCCGCTGGATGGAACGGCTCCCGGAGACGGGGCACGTACAGAAGCTGTCCGTGATGTACCCGCGCGTCCCGCACCGCATCGACGGCGAACTGCTGCGGTACGCGGCGCGCTTCGGGCTGCTGGCGCACAAGGACGACCAGATCGACGAGCACGACCGGTACGCGATCAGGGCGGGCTTCTGGCGCGAGATCGACGTACGGGCCGACGCGGAGGTGCCGTCCGGCGGCTGAGAGCCGGGTGCTGAGGCCCGGTCGCGGCAGGGAACGGCACCCCCGCCGCCATCGGACGGCGCCGCACCCGTAAGGTCGTTGTTCGTGAGTACGGTGTGTGTGGTGCGCGATCTGGTCAAGACGTACCCCGCCGCGCGCGGCAGGCGAGGGACACCGGCGACGCCGGAGGTACGGGCCACGGACGGCATCTCGCTGGACGTACGGCGGGGCGAGGTCTTCGGGCTGCTCGGCCCCAACGGCGCGGGCAAGTCCACGCTCGTACGGCAGCTCACCGGTCTGATGCGGCCCGACTCGGGCGAGGTCGAGATCCTCGGCCACGATCTGGTGCACCACCCGGAGCGGGCCTCCCGGCTCATCGGCTATCTGGGACAGGAATCGACCGCCCTCGACGAACTGACCGTCTCGCTCGCCGCCGAGACCACCGGCCGGCTGCGCGGGCTCACGCTCGCGGCGGCCCGCGCCGAACGGGACGAGGTCCTCGACGAGCTGGGGCTCACCGAGATCGCGGGGCGGCCCCTGAAGAAGCTGTCCGGCGGTCAGCGCCGGCTCGCCTGCTTCGCCACGGCGCTGGTGGGGGAGCGGCCCGTACTCGTCCTGGACGAACCGACCACCGGCATGGACCCCGTCGCACGGCGGGCCGTGTGGGCGGCGGTGGACCGGCGCCGGGTGGAGCGCGGCGCGACCGTACTGCTGGTCACCCACAACGTCATCGAGGCGGAGACCGTGCTCGACCGGGTCGCCGTGCTGGAGCGCGGCAAGGTCATCGCCTGCGACACGCCGTCCGGGCTGAAGCAGGAGGTCGCGGGCGAGGTACGGGTCGAGCTGGTGTGGCGCGAACGCGCCCCGCTGGAGGTCCCCGAGGTCGCCGCGCTGCGCGGATCCGCGCAGGAGTCGGGGCGCCGCTGGGTCCTGCGGCTCGCCCCCGACGAGGCCCGCGCGGCGGTCGCCGCGGTGACCGGCGGCGCGGCCTTCGCGGCGCTGGACGACTTCACGCTCGCGACACCGAGCCTGGAGGATGTCTATCTGGCGCTCGGCGGCCGGGCGCAGGGGCTGGTGAAGGCATGAGCGGCCGGGCAGGGGGCCGCGCGGAGGGTGCGGGCGGCCGGGCCCGGGGTCCCGGGCGGTCCCCGGGGACGAGCGCGCGGGCCGGGTGCTCCCTGCCCGGGTGGGGCCGGGAGGCCGGTTCCCGTGGCAGGGTGGGGCCCGTCGAGGCCGTAACGACAAGGAGCAGCGCCAGGTGAGCATCGTGCCCGCGGAGGCAGTGTCCCGGAGGATCCGGACCGCGACCGCGCGAGAGAACCATGCCGAGCCGCCCGCGCCCCTCGCGCCCCGGGCGCGGCTGCTGCCCTCGCTCGCCGCCGTCTACCGCGCCCAGCTGTCCCGGGCCAGGGTCGCCCGGATCCCGCTGCTCTTCGTGGCGACCTTCCAGTCGGTCGGGATCATGATCCTGATGCGCGGGGTCGTCGACGGGGGCGCCGAGGCGCGGGCCGTCGTCGCCGGGTCGAGCGTGCTGGTCGTCGCGTTCGTGGCGCTCAATCTGCTGGCCCAGTACTTCGGCCAGCTCCGGGCCAACGGAGGGCTCGACCACTACGCGACGCTGCCGGTGCCGCCCGCGGCGGTGGTGCTGGGCGCGGCCGGTGCGTATGCCTCCTTCACTGTGCCCGGCACCCTGGTCACGGCCGTCACCGGCAGCCTGCTCTTCCAGCTGCCGCTCACGCATCTGTGGGTGCTGGCCGCGGTCATCCCGCTGTCCGGCGCCGCCCTCGCCGGGCTCGGCGCGGCCCTCGGGCTGCTCGCGCCCCGCCCGGAGCTGGCGACGCTCCTCGGCCAGCTGGGGATGTCCGCCGCGCTGCTGCTGGGCGTGCTGCCCGCGGACCGGCTGCCGGAGCCGATCGGCTGGGCGCGGGATCTGCTGCCGTCGACGTACGGTGTCGAGGCCCTCGCCCGTACGTTCGACACGCACCCCGACTGGGCGGTGGTCGCCCTCGACCTCGGGGTGTGCGCGGCGGTCGGGGTCTGTTCGCTGGCCGTGGCGACGTGGGCGTACCGGAAAGCGGCCGTCCGCTGAGCCCCGGTCCGGTGCGGCGGGGCCCCGCCGGGCCTGGCACGATGGCACAGTGACCGCACCCCTGACGCCTCCCCACCAGCCGCCGCACGACGATCCCTGGCAGACACCGCCCGCCGGGGTGTCTCCCTACCCGGTCGCCGCCGATGTGGACGACGGCCCCGGGATGCGGACCGAGGCGCGGCAGGCGGTCGTGGTCCTGGCGGTGCTGGCGCTGGCCGGGCTGGCGCTCGGACTGCTGTGGCTCTGGCTGGCGCCCCGGGTCCCGCTGGTGTCGGACGAGACGGCGGTCTTCCTCAAGGACACGGAGGGCGAGGAGGCCATCGCCGCCGACGGTACGTTTCTGCTGCTGGCCCTCGCGTTCGGCGCGGTCAGCGCGCTGCTGGTCTTCCTCTTCCACCGGCGCGGCGGCGTCGTCCTGGTGGCGGGGCTCGCGCTGGGCGGGCTGCTCGGCGCGGTGGTCGCCTGGAAGTTCGGTACGTCGTTCGGGCCGACCTCGGACGTGGTGGCCCACGCGAAGGCGGTGGGCAAGGGGGCCACCTTCGACGCGCCGCTCGAACTGAACGCGAAGGGCGCGTTGTTGGCGTGGCCGATCGCCGCGATGGTGGTCCACCTGGCGCTGACGGCGCTCTTCGGGCCGCGCGACCCGGAGCCGGAGTGGGACTGGACGCCCACGCCGCCCACCCCGCCGGCGGCGTAGGCGCGGCGCGGGCGGCCGTCGCTGTCCTCAAGCGCCGGAGGGGCTCGATCCCGTCCCCGCCCGAGCCCTCGCGACCGGCGCTGTCACGGCTGCTGTGAGAGCGGCCAGGTCGGCCGGGGACAGCTCCACCTCCAGGCCGCGGCGGCCCGCCGAGACACAGACCGTGGGGTGGGCCGCGGCCGAGGAGTCCAGGACGGTACGGAGCCGTTTGCGCTGGCCGAGCGGGGAGATACCGCCGAGGACATAGCCCGTGGCGCGTTCCGCCGCGGCCGGGTCGGCCAGGGCGGCGCGCTTGCCGCCGACCGCCGCCGCCAGAGCCTTGAGGTCGAGCGACCCGGCGACCGGGACGACCGCCACGGTCAGGTCGCCGTCGACCTCCGCGACGAGGGTCTTGAAGACGCGGTCGGGGGAGACGCCCAGCGCCTCGGCGGCCTCCTCGCCGTACGAGGGGGCGGCCGGGTCGTGCGCGTACGCGTGGAGTGTGTACGGGGTCCCGGCGGCGGCCAGTGCGACCGTCGCGGGGGTGCCCCCGGACTGCTTCTTCGGCTTCTTGGCCAAGGCCGGTGCTTCCTCGTGTCGGTCGGCGGTCGGCGGTGTTGGTCGGTCAGCGGTCAGCGGTCAGCGGTCAGCGGTCGGCGACGGCTGGTCGGGGCTCAGTTGGGGCTGGTCGGCGCGTGGGTCAGGTCCACCGCGGGCAGCGAGGGGAGATGGCGGATGACCGCGGTCTCGGCGCGCAGGAGCTTCAGCTCCTCGCGCAGCCGGGCCGCGATGTCGGGGGCTTCCAGGAGGCGTTGCTTGGTGGGGATGTCGAGTACGGCGGCGGCGGCGACCAGATAGGAGACCACCGAGGCTTCGCGCGGCAGGTCGTCGCTCCTGGAGAGGGAGCGTTCACGCGCTCCGGCCAGCCGCTTCTGGTAGTTCCGGAAGGCGCGCAGCACGCCTTCGGCGAGGGCGTCCGCGCCCTCGCCGGGCTCTTCGGGGAGGTCCTCCAGCTCGCCCGTCAGATACGGGCCGCTCGCGTCGACCGAGCGCAGCCGGACCCGGGTGGTGCCGGTCGCGACCACCTCGAAGCTGCCGTCGGGGCGTTCCCTGATGGTCGCCGCGTCGGCGACACAGCCCACCGGGTGGAAGGAGTCGAGCGGCTCGGGGCCGAAACCGCCGGCCGGGCCGCGTACGGGCGGGGCCGTCCCGTCGGGCATCCCCGGCGCGGTGATCGCCGTCTCGTGCCCGTCACGGATGGCGACCACGGCGAAGCGGCGCGGCTCCGAGTCGTCCGTTTTGAGCAGCTCGCGCATGATCGAGCGATAACGCTCCTCGTAGACGTTGAGCGGCAGGACGAGGCCCGGGAACAGCACCGCGTTCAGCGGGAAGAGGGGGAGGCGTGCGGTGGTCACAACGGTCAAGCGTAATGGCCAGGGGCCCCGGCGCGGTCTGCCCGGTTCCGCAAAGGTGTCGCCGGGGCCACCCGGACCCGTACACCGTCCCGCGTTTCGAGGAAACGGCCCAGCGGATCGTCGGTGAGACAGAGCCACGGGAACGAGGTCGCGTAGGGCCCGATCAGCCGGAGCCGCTCCGGCGCCGCCGTCCAGCGGCCCCGCTCCACCAGGACGTACGCCGGCAGATTGCGCACCTCGGCGGGCCCGGCGGCGTCCGGTGCGTGTGATCGCAAGGCGGTGGGGTGCCCCCCCGGCCGAAGGCCGGGGAGGGACGTTCGCAACACGCCCTAGCCGCGGCGCAGCAGGCGGGTCGCGCCCGCCGCGACCGTGGTCGCCAGGATCCAGCCGACCACGGTCAGGACGGCCGCGGCCCACTGCCAGCCGCCGTACAGCAGCCAGTAGCCGTCCTGGCCGAAGTCGATGACGGGGATCAGCAGGTCGAGCGCGTAGAGGCCGGGGTTCCACACGGGGTGTTCGCCGGGTCTGAGCGGGGCCGGCGGGTGGTGGGCGAAGACGAGGGTGCTGGCGCCCCAGAGGGCGGCCATCCAGAGCGCGGCCCGGCCGGGGCGGTAGCCGTAGGCGACGGTCCAGTCCTGGAGGTAGCCCCAGAGCTTGCCGGCCAGCGGCAGGGTCTCGCGGCGGCGGCGGTGCTTGGCGAGGAGGACCTCGCGGGCGTCGGCGTCCTCGCCGGTGTTGCGCAGGACCTGGGCGAGCCGTTCGTACGGTTCGGGGGAGTACTCGGGGGTCGCCGCGGTCAGCCACTCCAGCCGCCGGACCAGGGGGAAGTGGCCGAAGGGCGCGAGGTTCTCGTAGACGAACCCGCCCATGGCCAGCCCGCCGGGCCCCGGCCAGCTGGTCGACATGTCGACCAGGGTGACGATCCGCGCGCCGCTCAGGACGACGCGGCCCTCCTCCACCCGGTCGCACTTGAAGCGGAGCTCAGGGGTGACGATTCTGCGCAGCGACAGCTCCTCCGTGGGGGAGAGGAAGAACCGGGCCTGGTCCACATCGACCGCGTCACCGAAGCGCCCGTCGTCCAGCCGCACCCCGCCCCGGCACTCGAACCGCTGGAGCCGCGCGCCGAAGAGCGGGCCGGTACCGGTGCCGTACGGCGGGGTGAGCCCGGAGGTGCCGGGGTCCTCGCTGATCCACGCGCCGGTCATGTGGAGCGACCGCTCGACCGTCAGCTGCGGGGCGTTGAACGCGCGCCGCTCCTCGGCGGCGCGCAGCCGGCTGCCGCGCAGGCTCATCGACACACCGATGGTCGCGCCCCGCAGACTGACCTCGCCGTACGTCTCGATCCGGTCGGCCTGGAAGTCCTGGGCGACATACATGCCATCGGCGGCGATGGCCCGGCCGAGCCGGTCGGGACGTACATCGATCTCGCTGATCAGCAGGTCCGTGCCGATGCGGGCGTCGGTCAGCCGGATGCCCCGCTCGACCCGGCAGCGCGGCAGATGGAGATCCCCCTCGGTGTGCAGCCGGGCCGCCTCCAGACGGGGGATCGCGCAGCCCACCATGCGCAGGGTGGTGAAGTGGGACTCGGGCAGCACCACTTCGTTCTCGAACCGGCAGTGGTTCAGCTCCACGTACGGCGCGATCGTGCCGCCCGCGAGGTTGAGCGTCCCGGTGATCTGGACGCCCCGGAGCTTGAGCGCCGCCACCCGGCCGGGGAGCGCGGGCGGGCCGTTGAGCAGCAGCAGGGCGATGACCCGGGCGCGCACACTGCGGTCCGTGCCCCAGGGACGCGGGGCGAAGGGATCGTCGAGCAGCGCGTCGGAGGTGGACAGGTCGTACACACTGCCGTTGCGGAACGACTGCCACATGCCGAGTTCCGCCGGGCTGAGCCAGTCAGGAGATTCGTCGTACTGCGGCTCGGTCACGGCCGCTCCTCTGCTTCCCCGTGTGCGTACAGATGGTCCGAACAACTGATGACAGGCGGTCCGTACAACTGACGACAGCTGCTTCGGTACCACCGTTGTTCCCGCTGTGTGACGTAATGAACGCACTCGGTGACGCGGGTGGTGGGGATCGGCCGTCAGTGGCATGTATCAGCCAGTGATACGGGCGGCGGTGGCCCTGTGGGGTCTGCGAGACTTGACCCTGTGATCTCACGAATCGATCTGCGCGGTGCCGCCCTCCCCGAGGGCGCCGCCCTGCGTGACCTGCTGCCCCGAGCCGAGTTCGATGTGGAGGCCGCGCTGGAGAGAGTGCGGCCGCTCTGCGAGGACGTTCACCATCGGGGCACCGCCGCGCTGATCGAATCGGCTGAGAAGTTCGACGGTGTGACCCTGGAGCGGGTGCGGGTCCCCGTCGCCGCGCTCGGCGCCGCGCTGGAGGCGCTCGACCCGGAGGTCGGGGCCGCGCTGGAGGAGTCGATCCGCCGCGCCCGGCTCGTCCACCGCGCACAGCGCCGTACCTCGCACACCACACAGGTGGTGCCGGGTGGCTCGGTCACCGAGAAGTGGGTGCCGGTCGAGCGGGTCGGGCTGTACGCGCCCGGCGGGCGGTCCGTCTACCCGTCGTCCGTGATCATGAACGTGGTGCCGGCCCAGGAGGCGGGCGTCGGGTCGATCGCGCTGGCCTCGCCCCCGCAGAGGGAGTTCGGCGGCCTGCCGCACCCGACGATCCTGGCCGCGTGCGCGCTGCTGGGGATCGACGAGGTGTACGCGGCGGGCGGCGCGTCGGCCGTCGCGATGTTCGCGTACGGCACCGAGGAGTGCGCGCCCGTCAACATGGTGACGGGCCCCGGCAACATCTGGGTCGCCGCCGCCAAGCGCTACTTCACCGGCCGGATCGGCATCGACGCCGAGGCGGGCCCCACCGAGATCGCCGTCCTGGCCGACGCGACCGCCGACCCGGCGCATGTCGCCGCCGACCTGATCAGCCAGGCCGAGCACGACCCGCTGGCCGCCGCCGTGCTCGTCACCGACTCGGTGGAGCTGGCCGACGCGGTCGACAAGGAGCTGGAGCCGCAGGTCGCGGCCACCAAACACATCGAGGACCGGGTGGCGCCCGCGCTGGCGGGCCGGCAGTCGGCGATCGTGCTGGTCGACTCCATCGAGGACGGGCTGCGGGTCGTCGACGCGTACGGTGCCGAGCACCTGGAGATCCAGACCGCCGACGCCGCCGCGCTGGCCCAGCGGGTGCGCAACGCGGGCGCCATCTTCGTCGGCCCGTACGCCCCGGTCTCGCTCGGCGACTACTGCGCGGGCTCCAACCACGTGCTGCCGACCGGTGGTTGTGCCTGCCACTCCTCGGGGCTGTCCGTGCAGTCGTTCCTGCGCGGCATCCACATCGTCGACTACAGCAAGGACGCGCTCGCGGAGGTCGCCCACCATGTGGTGACACTCGCGGAGGCGGAGGACCTGCCCGCACACGGCGCGGCGGTCAAGGCGCGGTTCGGATGGAAGGTGCCCGGCAAGTGAGTTCCTCCCCACCCCCCGGATCCCCCGGATCCCCCGGATCCCCCGGGACCTTCGGTATCGACGACCTGCCCGTACGCGACGAGCTGCGCGGCAAGTCCCCCTACGGGGCACCGCAGTTGACCGTTCCCGTACAGCTGAACGTCAACGAGAACCCGTACCCGCTGCCCGAGGTGCTCGTCGAGCGCATCGCGGAGCGCGTCCGGGAGGCCGCGCGCGGCCTCAACCGCTACCCGGACCGGGACGCGGTGGAGCTGCGCACCCAGCTCGCCGCGTATCTGACCCGGACCGGGAAGCACCCGCTGACCCTCGCCAACGTCTGGGCCGCCAACGGCTCCAACGAGGTCATCCAGCAGCTGCTCCAGGCGTTCGGCGGCCCCGGCCGTACGGCGATCGGCTTCGAGCCCTCGTACTCGATGCACGGTCTCATCGCGCGCTCCACCAACACCGGCTGGATCTCCGGGCCGCGCGGCGAGGACTTCACCATCGACGTGCCCGCCGCGGTGGCCGCCATCGCCGCACACCGGCCCGAGGTCGTCTTCATCACCTCGCCCAACAACCCCACCGGCACGGCCGTCGACGCGGAGACCGTCCTCGCGCTGTACGAGGCGGCGCAGGCGGCGAAGCCGTCGCTGGTGGTGCTGGACGAGGCGTATGTCGAGTTCAGCCACGGGGACTCGCTGCTGCCGCTCATCGAGGGGCGGCCGAATCTGGTCGTGTCCCGCACGATGTCCAAGGCGTTCGGCGCGGCCGGGCTGCGCCTCGGCTATCTCGCCGCCCACCCCGCCGTGATCGACGCCGTCCAGCTGGTGCGCCTGCCGTACCACCTCTCGGCGATCACGCAGGCCACCGCGCTCGCCGCGCTGGAACACACCGATACGCTGCTCGGGTACGTCGAGAACCTCAAGGCCGAGCGGGACCGGCTCGTCGCCGAGCTGCGCGGGCTGGGGTTCGAGGTCACCGACTCGGACGCGAACTTCGTGCAGTTCGGCCGCTTCGAGGACCCGCACGCGGCCTGGCAGTGGATCCTCGACCGGGGTGTCCTCATCCGTGACAACGGCGTACCGGGACGGCTGCGGGTCACCGCGGGCACCCCGTCCGAGAACGACGCGTTCCTCGACGCGGTACGTGATCTCAAGAAGGAGCAGAACGCATGAGCCGCATCGGCCGCGTGGAGAGAACCACCAAGGAGACGTCCGTCGTCGTCGAGATCGACCTCGACGGCAGTGGAAAGGTCGATGTGGCGACCGGGGTCGGTTTCTACGACCACATGCTCGACCAGCTCGGCCGGCACGGCCTGTTCGACCTCACGGTGAAGACCGAGGGCGATCTGCACATCGACTCCCACCACACCATCGAGGACACCGCCCTCGCCCTCGGCGCCGCCTTCAAGCAGGCGCTCGGCGACAAGGTGGGGATCTACCGGTTCGGCAACTGCACCGTCCCGCTGGACGAGTCGCTGGCACAGGTGACGGTGGACCTCTCGGGTCGCCCGTACCTCGTACACACCGAGCCCGAGAAGATGGCGCCGATGATCGGCGAGTACGACACGACGATGACCCGCCACATCCTGGAGTCCTTCGTCGCACAGGCCCAGATCGCGCTGCACGTCCACGTCCCGTACGGGCGCAACGCCCACCACATCGTCGAGTGCCAGTTCAAGGCGCTGGCGAGGGCGCTGCGGTACGCGTCGGAGCGGGACCCGCGGGCCGCTGGGATTCTTCCTTCGACCAAGGGCGCACTGTGAGCGACGCACGCGTGGCCGCCGGGTCGCTGGTTGGCGCCGATGCCCGCGCCGCTGCGCCGCGTGGGCGGAGAAGCGAACGAGGAAGCACGGTGAGCGACGCACGCGTGGCCGCCGGGTCGCGGATAGGCACGATGATGCCCGCGCCGCTGCGCCGCGTGGGCAGCTATGACATGAGCCGCTGCCGCGGCGGGGCGAACGAGGAAACACTGTGACGGGGCTGTCGTCCATTCTGATCTTCGTCGGGCTCTTCTTCGCCGGTGGCGCGTACTCCTTCCGCAAGCAGAAGCTGCCCACGGGCGTCGTCGCACTGCTCGGTCTGTGCTCCGTGATGTGTCTCGTCGCCGGGGTGCTCCGTATCCAAGGGATCTGGGAATGAGCAAGAACGTCGTTGTCTTCGACTACGGCTTCGGCAATGTCCGGTCGGCCGAGCGCGCCCTCGCCAGGGCCGGTGCCGAGGTGGAGATCACCCGCGACTTCGACCGCGCGATGAACGCGGACGGGCTGCTCGTCCCCGGGGTCGGGGCCTTCTCCGCCTGTATGGAGGGGCTCACCGAGGCGCGCGGGCAGTGGATCATCGGGCGCAGGCTGGCAGGCGGGCGGCCCGTGATGGGGATCTGCGTCGGGATGCAGATTCTGTTCGCGCGCGGCATCGAACACGGTGTGGAGACCGAGGGCCTCGACGAGTGGCCCGGCACGGTCGAGCCGCTCGACGCCCCGATCGTCCCGCACATGGGGTGGAACACCGTCGAGGCGCCGGGCGACAGCGAGCTGTTCGCCGGGCTCGACGCCGACGCGCGGTTCTACTTCGTGCACTCGTACGCGGTACGCGAGTGGGGCCTGGAAGTCACCAACGACAAGATCCGCGCCCCCCGGGTCACCTGGGCCACCCACGGCGAGCCGTTCGTCGCCGCCGTGGAGAACGGCGCCCTGTGGGCCACCCAGTTCCACCCCGAGAAGTCCGGCGACGCCGGCGCCCAGCTGCTCACCAACTGGATCGGAACGCTCTGATGACGCTTGAACTGCTGCCCGCCGTCGATGTCCGGGACGGACAGGCCGTACGGCTCGTCCACGGCGAGTCCGGTTCCGAGACCTCGTACGGCTCGCCCCTCGAAGCCGCCCTCGCCTGGCAGCGCTCCGGTGCCGAGTGGCTGCACCTGGTCGACCTCGACGCGGCCTTCGGCACCGGTGACAACCGCGCGCTGATCGCCGAGGTCGCCGGGGCCATGGACATCAAGGTCGAGCTGTCCGGTGGCATCCGCGACGACGACACGCTCGCCGCGGCCCTCGCCACCGGCTGCCGCCGGGTCAACCTCGGTACGGCCGCGCTGGAGACCCCCGAGTGGGTCGCCAAGGTCATCTCCGAGTACGGCGACCGGATCGCGGTCGGCCTCGACGTACGCGGGACGACCCTGCGCGGGCGCGGCTGGACCCGCGACGGCGGCGACCTCTACGAGACGCTGGCCCGGCTCGACAGCGAGGGCTGCGCGCGATACGTCGTCACCGACATCGCCAAGGACGGCACCCTCCAGGGCCCCAACCTGGAGCTGCTGAAGAACGTCTGCGCCGTCACCGACCGGCCGGTCGTCGCCTCCGGCGGCGTCTCCTCGCTGGACGACCTGCGCGCGATCGCCACCCTGGTGCCCGAGGGCGTCGAGGGCACGATCGTCGGCAAGGCGCTGTACGCGAAGGCGTTCACGCTGGAAGAGGCGCTGGCGGCGGTGGCCGGATGAGCGCGGGCGAGCTGCGCAAGGTCTCGTCGGGCGGCCCGTGGGAGGAGGCCATCGGGTACTCCCGCGCGGTCGAGCTGCCGAACGGGCTGGTGCTGGTCTCCGGCTGTACGTCGGTGGCCGGCGGCCGGATCGCCGAAGGCGGCCCGTACGAGCAGGCCATCACCGCGTTCGGCGTCGCGATCAAGGCGCTGGGGGAGCTGGGTCTCGGTGCGGAGCACGTGGTGCGTACCCGGATGTACCTCACCCACGTACGGGACGCCGACGAGGTCGGCCGCGCCCACAAGGAGCTGTTCGACGCCGTGCGCCCGGCCGCCACGATGCTGGTCGTCGCCGGGCTGATCGACCCGAGCCTGGTCGTCGAGGTCGAGGTCGAGGCGTACCGTCCCGACCCATCCGAAGGGGAGCAGGCATGACACTCGCCGTACGGGTCATCCCGTGTCTGGACGTCGACAACGGCAGGGTCGTCAAGGGCGTCAACTTCCAGAACCTGCGGGACGCGGGCGACCCCGTGGAGATGGCCAAGCTGTACGACGCGGAGGGCGCCGACGAGCTGACGTTCCTCGACATCACCGCGTCGTCGGGCGACCGCGAGACGACGTACGACGTGGTGCGCCGTACCGCCGAGCAGGTCTTCATCCCGCTGACGGTCGGCGGCGGTGTCCGTACGGCCGAGGACGTCGACAAGCTGCTGCGGGCGGGCGCCGACAAGGTCGGGGTCAACACGGCGGCCATCGCCAGGCCGGAGCTGATCCGGGAGATCGCCGAGCGGTTCGGGCGGCAGGTGCTGGTGCTGTCGGTCGACGCGCGGCGGACCCGGTCGGGGTCGTTCGAGGTCACCACGCACGGCGGCCGCAGGGGCACCGGCATCGACGCCGTCGAGTGGGCGCATCAGGCGGCCGAGCTGGGCGCGGGGGAGATCCTGCTCAACTCCATGGACGCGGACGGCACCAAGGACGGCTACGACACGGTGATGATCGAGATCGTGCGCAAGCACGTCACCGTGCCGCTCATCGCGTCCGGTGGCGCGGGCACGCTGGAGCACTTCCCGCGCGCCATCGACGCGGGGGCCGACGCCGTACTGGCCGCGTCCGTCTTCCACTTCGGGGATCTGCGGATCTCGGACGTCAAGGGCGTGCTCAGCGCGACCGGGCATCCGGTGCGCGAAGTGCCGCGCTGATCCAGGGGGTTGGGGCATCGGGTTGACTCTTCGTCACCTTCCGCGCGGACTGCCCGTGTTGGGATCCTCGCCCGCGTGACGCCCTACCGATGAGGCCGGTTCATCAAGACCGGTGAACTTGCCGATGCTTCCGTGTCGGGTGCGCCGGGACAGTGGCGACCGCCAGTGAAATGGCGGTCCCACCCGGTGCATCCCCGAACGGCCTCCGGTGTGGCTCCGTCACGACCGAGAGGATCCCCCATCGTGCGTCAGCACTCCTCACCGCGCGCCTCCATCCGTACCAGCACCGCCGGCCGGCTCTGGGCGGCGGCGGTCACCGCCGGTGCCCTGTTCGCCGCACTGGTCCCCGGCGCCGCGGGCGCCCAGGCGGCTGTCGGTACGGGTGTCCGGGTCGCGGACAACCCGTACGAGCGCGGGCCCGCGCCGACCGTCGCCAGCATCGAGGCCACGACCGGTCCGTACGCCGTCTCGCGGACGACGGTCTCCCGGACGGGCGTCAGTGGGTTCGGCGGCGGCACCATCTACTACCCGACCTCCACCGCCGACGGCACCTTCGGCGCCGTCGCCATCTCGCCCGGCTTCACCGGTACGCAGTCCAGCGTCGCCTGGTACGGGCCGCGCCTGGCCTCACAGGGCTTCGTCGTCTTCACCATCGACACCCTCACCACCCTCGACTTCCCGCCCAGCCGCGGAGCCCAACTCCTTTCCGCACTCGACTATCTGACGCAGCGTTCGACCGTCAGCGGCCGGATCGACTCCGCCCGGCTCGGTGTCATGGGCCACTCGATGGGCGGCGGTGGCAGCCTGGAGGCCGCCAAGAGCCGCACCTCGCTGAAGGCGGCCATCCCGCTGACCGGCTGGAACACCGACACCACCTGGCCCGAGGTACGCACACCCACCCTGCTGGTCGGGGCGGACAACGACAGCATCGCACCGGTCGCCACGCACTCCGAGCCGTTCTACGCGTCGCTGCCGGGCACACTCGACAAGGCGTATCTGGAGCTGAAGGGCGCCAGTCACTCCGCGCCCACCAGCGCCAACACCACCATCGCGAAGTACAGCGTCTCCTGGCTGAAGCGGTTCATCGACAGCGACACCCGCTACGAGCAGTTCCTCTGCCCGCTGCCCCGGCCGGGCGCCACCATCGTGGAGTACCGGGGCACCTGCCCGCACACCTCCTGACCCCAGGGTCCGGGCCGCCGGTGGCGCGCGTGACGGGCCCGGCGGCCCGGCCGTGGACGGAAGGCTTCCGGGGCTGTTTACTCCCCGGTAACGTGACGAGTGTGACCCCATCGACGACCGTGCGCAGTCCCCTCCGGCTGTACGGGCGGAGCGGTGAACTCGCCATCCTGGAAGCCCTGCTGGACCTCACCGGGCGCGGCAGCGCGCTCGTCCTCACCGCGCCGCCCGGCCTCGGCCGCAGCGCGCTCGCCCTGCACGCCGCCGACCACCACCGCGCGGGCCCGGTCCTGTATACGGCGGCGGCGCCCGCCGAACGGCTGCTGCCCTACAGCGGACTGCACGCGCTGCTCTGCTCGGCGCGGACCGCACTGCCGGTGCTCCCCGCCGAAGTCCTGCGCTCCGGCCTCGCCTCCACCGCGCTGCTCGACCTGCTGGCCACGCTCGGCGCCCGTGGCCGGCTGCTGGTCTGCGTGGACGACATCCACGCGTGGGACCCCCGCTCACGGGCCGCGCTGGCCTTCGCCGCCCACCGGCTCGACGCCGGATCCGGTGTCCGCGTCCTGCTCACCGCCGCCGAACGGCACGACGGCGCGGAGGTCTTCGCCGGACTGCCCGCCCTGCGGCTCGCCCCGCTCGACGACGCGGCCGCCGGACAGCTGCTGGAACAGCTGACGGGGCGTCACATCAACTCCGCCGTAAGGGAGGAGCTGCTCCGGGAGGGCGCCGGGAACCCCCGGCTGCTCACCGCGCTCGTCGACGGCCTGACCCAGGCACAGTTGACGGGTCGTCAGCCACTGCCCGAACCGCTCCCCGGCGACGAGGAACTCCTCGACGCCTGCGCCGCCCCGCTCACCCGGCTGCCCGCCGGGACCCGCGCCCTGCTGCTCCTCGCCGCCGCCGCCGAGGAACACGAACCGGACGGCGCGGGCGCCGACACCGGCCTGCTCCTGCGCGCCGCCCGGCTGGCCGGGATCGACCCCGGCGGGCTCACCTCCGCCGAGGCCGCCGGAGTGCTGCGCGGCGCGGGCGGCCGGACCCGCTTCACCCACCGGCCGACCCGCGGAGCCGTACTCCACCGGGCGCCGCCCGACCGCCGCCGCGCCGCCCACCGGCTGCTGGCCACGGCCCTCGACGGACCGCACCACACCCTGCCGCGCCTGATCCAGCTGGCCTGCGCCACCGACGGCCACGACCCGGCGCTGGCCGACGCGCTGACCCTGGCCGCCACCGCGCCGTACCCGCACACCGACCGCGCGGCGGCGCTCACCCGGGCCGCCGCGCTCACCCCGGACGGCGCACCGCGCGGCGAGCGCTACGCCGCGGCCGCCGAACACGCCCGGCTCGCCGGGGAGCCGGGCCGGGCGCGCGCCCTGCTGGCCCGGGTGCGCACCGTCCCCGCACCCGGCCTCGCCCACTACGTACGGGGGCAGCTCGCCCTGCGCGACGGGCCCGCCGCGGACGCCGCGCAGGCCCTGCTCACCGCCGCCGCGCTGCTGGGGCCCGACGATCCGGTACGCCGGCTGGACGCCCTGCTCGCCGCCGCCGAGGCGGCCTGGGCGAGCGGGGACGCGGCGGCCTGCCTGGACGCGCTGCACCGCGTCCCCCCGGACCCCGGCGACCCGGCGCTGGAGCGCTGCCTCACCGGCCTGCGCGCCCTCCTCGAAGGCGACGCCGACCGGGGCCGGGCCCTGCTGTACGGCTGCCTCGGGCCGCCGAGCGGTCCGCCCGAGGGGGCCGCCGCGCAGACCCGGGCCGGGGTGGCCGCGCTGGCACTCGGGGAGGTGGACGCGGCGTGTCTGGCGGGGGCCAGGGCGCTGGCGGCCGTCCGCGCCCATGGGCCCGAGGTGTTGCTGCCGCAGGCCCTGGAGCGGCTCGCCCACGCCGAACTGCGGGCGGGCCGGCACGCCATGGCGCGGGCCCACGCCCTGGAGGGGCTGCGCGCCGCCGACCGGCTCGGGCAGCGCAACGCCGCCGCCCAGCTGCACGCCCTCCTCGCGCTCGCGGCGTCCGTCGAGGGCCCCGCGGCGGCCTGCGCCGCCCACGCGGACGCGGCGCTCGCCGGTGCGGAACCACACGGCCTCGTCCACGCCGCCACCCTCGCGGGCTGGGCCGTGGCCCGCGCCGAACTGGCCGTGGGCCGCTCCGCCGAAGCCGCCGCCCGGCTCGCCCCCCTGGTCGGACACGGGCCGCGCCCCGGCCACTTCGCCTCCCGGATGCCCGCCGTCCCCTGCTTCGTCGAGGCGGCCGTACTGGCGGGCCGGGCGGTCGAGGCGCACCCGGCCGTCGAGGACTTCGCGCACTGGACCGCCACCACCGCCGACCCGCATGCCGCGGCCCAACTGGCCCGCTGCCGTGCGCTGTTGGCCCCGCCCGGCGAAGCCGCCGTACGGTACGAGGAGGCGCTCGCCCACCACGACCGGTACGGCGGGGACTTCGAACGGGCCCGCACCCAACTGCTGTACGGCCACTGGCTGCGCCGACAGCGCAGGACCCGGGAGGCGCGCGGCCCCCTGCGGGACGCCCTGATCGGCTTCGAGCGCTGCGGGGCCCGGCTCTGGTGCGCCCGGGTGCGGGGCGAGCTGCGCGCGGCGGGCGAGGCCGTCGCCGCGACGGACGGGCCGGGTCCGCTGTCCCCGCTCACCCCGCAACAGCAGCGCATCGCGCGCTGTGTCGCGGAGGGCGCCACCAACCGCGAGGTGGCCCTGCGGCTCTCGCTGTCCACCCGGACCGTCGACCACCATCTGCGCAACGTCTTCGCCGCGCTGGGGATCCGCTCCCGTACCGAACTGGCCCGGCTGCTCGACCGCGACGGCCGCTGAGCTTTCCGGCCTCGGACGGCGCTCCTTCTGAGGCACGGCGCCACTTCTGAAGTACGGCGCCACTTCTGAGGCACGGCGCCACTTCTGAAGTACGGCGCCACTTCTGAGGCACGGCGCCACTTCTGAGGCACGGCGCCACTTCTGAAGTACGGCGCCACTTCTGAGGCACGGCGCCACTTCTGAAGTACGGCGCCACTTCTGAGGCACGGCGCCACTTCTGAAGTACGACGCCACTTCTGAGGCACGGCGTTACTTCTGAAGCAACAGCCCTACGCGATGCCCAGCTTCGCGTCCTGAAGCCGCGTCACCGCGTCCTTGTCGCCCTCCAGCACCACATCCGCCACGGACTGCCGTCCGAACGCGAAGAGGATCAGCTCGCCCGGCTCCCCGGTGACCGTCACCACCGGGGCACCCCGATGCGCCACCACCGTCTGCCCGTTCGGCCGGCGCAGCACCATGCCCACCGGGGCCTTCCGCCCCATCAGCCGGCCGCCCTTCTCCAGCTGTGACCAGAGGCTGTCCGAGAAGACCCGGTCCAGCTCGCGCGGCGTCCACTCGGGCTGCGCCCGCCGGACGTCCTCGGCGTGGACATAGAACTCGACGGTGTTCGCGGCCTCGTCCACCTGCTTGATCCCGAACGGGGAGAACTTCGGCGGACCGGTCCGGAGCAGCTGGATCAGCTCCTCGTACGGCTTCGCGACATACTCGGCCTGCACCCGCTCCATACGGCCCCGCAGCACGGGCAGCACCGTCCCGCCCGCCGCGTCGGGGCGGCGCTCGCGGAGCACCGCGTGGGCCGCGAGATCTCTGGCCAGCCAGCCGTCGCAGAGCGTCGGGGCCTCGGGGCCCACGGCCTCCAACAGATCGGCGAACAGGAGCCGTTCACGTTTCGCATGGGTCGACATGCGGGTAAGCCTACGGCCGCGCCGCCCCGTCCGCCCAGTGGACATCGCGTGGGCCCGCCGCGCGGGCGCGGCACAATGGGTGCATGACCAGCACGACCGGTGGGCTCGACCCCGCCATCGCCGCCCGGCTCAAGCGCAACGCCGATGGACTGATCCCCGCCGTGGCCCAGCAGTACGACACCGGTGAGGTGCTCATGCTCGGCTGGATGGACGACGAGGCCCTGCACCGCACCCTGACCACCGGCCGGTGCACCTACTGGTCGCGCAGCCGCCAGGAGTACTGGGTCAAGGGTGACACCTCGGGCCACGTCCAGCACGTGAAGTCCGTCGCACTGGACTGCGACGCCGATACGATCCTGGTCCGGGTCGACCAGACGGGCGCCGCCTGCCACACCGGGGCGCGGACCTGCTTCGACGTCGATGTCCTGCCGCTCGGCCCCTGACCGGCGACCGCCGTTCGGGACGGCCGCGGATCTACCAGTAGGGTCAGCCGCCATGGACCTTGAGACCTTCCGCAAGCTGGCGGCCGACCGCCGCGTCATCCCCGTCAGCAGGCGTCTCCTCGCGGACGGCGACACCCCGGTCGGCCTGTACCGCAAGCTCGCCGCCGAGCGCCCCGGGACCTTTCTGCTGGAGTCCGCGGAGAACGGCGTCGCCTGGTCCCGCTACTCCTTCATCGGGGTACGGTCCGCCGCGACCCTCACCGCCCGCGACGGGCAGGCCCACTGGCTCGGCACCCCGCCGGTCGGTGTCCCCGTCGACGGGGACCCGCTCGACGCCCTGCGCGCCACCATCGAGACCCTGCACACCCCCCGCGACCTCACCTCCGGGATGCCGCCCTTCACCGGCGGCATGGTCGGCTACCTCGGGTACGACATCGTCCGCAGGCTGGAGAAGATCGGCGACCACGCCCGCGACGACCTGGGCATCCCCGAGCTGACCATGCTGCTCACCTCGGACCTCGCCGTCCTCGACCACTGGGACGGCTCGGTCCTGCTGATCGCCAACGCGATCAACCACAACGACCTCGACACCGGTATCGACGAGGCGTACGCGGACGCCGTCGCCCGGCTCGACGCGATGGCCGCCGACCTCGCGGAACCGAGCCGCACCCGGCCCACCGCGCTGCCCGCCTCCGAACTGCCCGAGTACACCGCGCTGTGGGGCGGCCCCGCCTACCAGGAGGCCGTCGAGGACATCAAGGAGCGGATCAGGGCGGGCGAGGCGTTCCAGGTCGTGCCCTCCCAGCGCTTCCAGACCCCGGTCACCGCGAGCGCGCTGGACGTCTACCGGGTACTGCGGGCCACCAACCCGTCGCCGTACATGTACCTCTTCCGCTTCGACGGCTTCGACGTCGTCGGCTCCAGCCCGGAGGCGCTGGTCAAGGTCGAGGACGGGCACGCCATGGTGCACCCCATCGCCGGGACCCGGCACCGCGGCGCCACGCCCCAGGAGGACCAGGCGCTCGCCGACGAACTCCTCGCCGACCCCAAGGAGCGCGCCGAGCATCTGATGCTGGTCGACCTCGGCCGCAACGATCTCGGGCGGGTCTGCGAGCCGGGCAGCGTCGAGGTCGTCGACTTCATGTCCGTCGAGCGGTACTCCCACGTCATGCACATCGTGTCCACGGTGACGGGCCGGGTCGCCCAGGGCCGTACCGCCTTCGACGTCCTGACCGCCTGCTTCCCGGCGGGCACGCTCTCCGGGGCGCCCAAGCCGCGCGCCATGCAGATCATCGACGAGCTGGAGCCCACCCGGCGCGGACTGTACGGCGGCTGCGTCGGCTACCTCGACTTCGCCGGGGACTCCGACACGGCCATCGCCATCCGCACCGCCCTGCTCCGCGACGGGACGGCGTACGTCCAGGCGGGGGCGGGGGTCGTCGCCGACTCGGACCCGGTCTCCGAGGACACGGAGTGCCGCAACAAGGCGGCGGCGGTGCTGCGCGCGGTGCACACGGCGAACCGCCTCGGGAACGTGTGACGCGGTAGGGGATAGTGGGGTGCGTGAGTGCCGTACCCGTACCCCAGCCCCGTACCGCCGTACCGCCGGCCGCCGCCCCCGCGCCCCGGAAGGGCGGCCGCCGCTCGCTCGGCGCCGCCCTGCTCCTCGGCGCGGCCGGTGCCACGGTCGTCCTGCTCGCCTCGGGCCGGCCCTGGGCCGGTGGCACGGCGGCCGTCGGCGGCGGCTCGGTCGCCCTCGACGCCAGCGGCCGGGACATCACCGGGCTGCCGGCGGCCCTCGCCGTCGTCGGACTGGCCGCGCTCGTCGCGGTCTTCGCCGTCCGGGGGGCGGGGCGGCTCCTCGTCTCCGCGCTGCTCGCGCTGGGCGGCGCGGGCGCGGCGCTCTCCGCGGTCCTCGGCGCGTCGGACAGCGCGGCGCTCGACGAGAAGGCGGCGCGGACGACCGGCGACACCGCCGCCACCGTCAGCGCCCTCTCGCACACCGTCTGGCCGTACGTGACGGCGGGCGGCGGCCTGCTGATCCTGCTCGCCGGGGTGCTGGCGCTGGCGTACGGAAAACACTGGCCCGCGATGTCGGGCCGCTACGAGCGCCCCGTCCGCACGGCGCCGGTCGTCGACCCCGACCGGCCCGAGGACCTGTGGAAGGCCCTGGACCGCGGCGAGGACCCGACGCACGGTGACGGCGGAGCGGGACGCGAGAGCTGATTCACACCCACCCCCGGGGTGGTCGGACCGGGTGCGTGCGGGACAATGACCGGTGAGCGTCCGACTCACCACAGCGCGAAGCAACGAGGAGCAACTCATGGCGGGCAGCAGCCACGGACACACCCCGGCGGCCTGGACCGGTGTCATCATCGCCGTCATCGGCTTCTGCGTCTCGGGGGTCGGCATAGTGCTGGTGAGCGCGCTCATCATCGGGGGCGGCTTCGCCGTGGTAGCGCTCGGTGGCGTCGTCGCGGCGGCGATGCGGGCGGCCGGCATGGGCATGCCCAAGGAGTCGCCCGAGCTGGCGGCGGCCCGTGAGGCGGCGGCCAACAAGCAGGTGAACATGTGCTCCGAGGACGTCAAGGCGCAGATCCTCGCCGCCCAGCAGAGCCACGCGCACCACGAGCCGGTGGCCCGGGTCGCGACGCAGACCGTCTGACCGGCCCCGGCCGAGGCGGCGCCCCCGCCGCGTACAGACACACCAGACGCAGTCCGGCGAGGCCGGGCTGCGTCTCTCCGTTCGAACGGCGACAATCACCGGGTGGACGACGCCATGACCCCTCCCGCGCCCGCCCCGGCGCTCGGCCGCCGGCTGCTGGCTCCGCTGGCCACCCTCGCCGGTGTCGTCGCCGCCTTCACCTATGTGGGGCTGGTCGACCCGAATGAATCCGGCCACTATCCGGTCTGCCCGATGTACGCCCTGACGGGGCTCTACTGCCCCGGCTGCGGCGGCCTGCGCAGCGCCCACGCCATCGCGCACGGCGAGGTGGCCACCGCCCTCGGGGACAACGCGCTGGCCGTCGTCGGCTATGCGGCCTTCGCCGTCGTGTGGGTGGTCTGGGCGGTACGGGCGGGAAAAGGGCAGCGTCTGCGGGTCACCCAGCGGCCCGTCTGGTGGTGGTCGCTCGGTGCGGTGATCCTTGTCTTCAGCGTGGTCAGGAACCTTCCGTTCGGGTCCTGGCTGGCCCCTTGAACGGCCGGGCGCGGACATGCCCGGCCGTCCGGATGCGGGTCATCGGGCCTGTTCCGGCTAGCATCAATGTGGCTGATCCTGATCCACCCGGTCACCCGGCCGATCGGGTCGGCTCCATGCTGGAATCCACATCGTCCCGGAAGGGGGCCGCTCGCGTGAGTGTGCTCGACGAGATCATCGAAGGCGTACGCGCCGACCTCGCAGAGCGGCAGGCGCGCGTGGGCCTTGACGAGCTCAAGGAGCGCGCGGCCAGGGCACCGCAGGCCAAGGACGGCGCCGCCGCCCTGGGCGCCGAGGGTGTCCAGGTGATCTGCGAGGTCAAGCGCTCCAGCCCGTCCAAGGGCGCGCTGGCCGCCATCGCCGACCCGGCGGCCCTGGCCGCCGACTACGAGAGCGGCGGTGGCGCCGTCATCTCCGTACTGACCGAGGAGCGCCGGTTCGGCGGCTCGCTGGCCGACCTGGACGCCGTACGCGCCAAGGTCGACATCCCCGTCCTGCGCAAGGACTTCATCGTCACCTCGTACCAGCTCTGGGAGGCGCGGGCGCACGGCGCCGACCTCGCCCTGCTGATCGTCGCCGCGCTCGACCAGCCCGCCCTGGTGTCGCTGATCGAGCGGGCCGAGTCGATCGGGCTGACCCCGCTTGTCGAGGTGCACGACGAGGAAGAGGTGGCGCGCGCGGTCGACGCGGGCGCGCGGGTCATCGGGGTCAACGCCCGTGACCTGAAGACCCTCAAGGTCGACCGGGGTACGTTCGAGCGGGTCGCGCCCGAGATCCCGGCCGGCATCATCAAGATCGCCGAGTCGGGTGTGCGCGGACCGCACGACCTGATCGCGTACGCCAACGCCGGGGCCGACGCGGTGCTCGTCGGCGAGTCGCTGGTCACCGGCCGCGACCCGAAGGCCGCCGTGGCCGATCTCGTCGCCGCCGGGGCCCACCCCGCGTTGCGGCACGGGAGGGACTGACCTCCCGCCATGGACACCGTCCCCGCCCGCACCCCCCACGTGCCGCCGCACGCCGCGCTCGCGCGCGGCTGCCGCCCGCGTGGCTGCCGCGCCCCGGCGCGTCGGGTGCGCGGGCGTCGGGTGCGGTATGTGATCGGGGACGAGCCGGGTCAGGTCAACGGCATGCGATGGCGCGGGTAGCGCGTCCCTGAGCACGGCCGGGTGGACCGGTGTGTTCCGTACGTCTGTGCGGTACGGAACCGGGTCCGTCGGGCTGCCTCGCCGAGGGCGCATACGGTGGCTCCAGCCCGTTGCTTCTGAGGAGAATCCCGGCATGTCCAGCGAGTTTTTCATTCCCGATCCCGAGGGCAGTGTCCCCACCGCCGAGGGGTACTTCGGTGCCTTCGGCGGCAAGTTCATCCCCGAGGCGCTCGTCGCCGCGGTCGACGAGGTCGCCGTCGAGTACGAGAAGGCCAAGGTCGACCCGGCCTTCGCCGCCGAGCTGAACGACCTGATGGTCCACTACACCGGTCGGCCCAGCGCGCTGACCGAGGTCCCCCGGTTCGCCGAACAGGCGGGCGGGGCACGGGTGTTCCTCAAGCGGGAGGACCTGAACCACACCGGCTCGCACAAGATCAACAATGTGCTGGGCCAGGCGCTGCTCACCAAGCGGATGGGCAAGACCCGGGTCATCGCCGAGACCGGCGCGGGCCAGCACGGGGTCGCCACCGCCACCGCGTGCGCGCTGTTCGGCCTCGAATGCACCATCTACATGGGCGAGATCGACACCGAGCGCCAGGCGCTCAACGTCGCCAGGATGCGGATGCTCGGCGCCGAGGTCATCCCGGTGAAATCCGGCAGCCGGACGCTGAAGGACGCCATCAACGAGGCGTTCCGCGACTGGGTCGCCAATGTCGACCGTACGCACTACCTGTTCGGCACGGTCGCCGGACCGCACCCCTTCCCGGCGATGGTCCGGGACTTCCACCGGGTCATCGGGGTCGAGGCCAGGCGGCAGATCTTGGAGCGCGCCGGACGGCTGCCCGACGCGGCCGTGGCCTGTGTGGGCGGCGGGTCCAACGCGATCGGGCTCTTCCACGCGTTCATCCCCGACGCGGGCGTACGGCTGGTGGGCTGCGAGCCCGCCGGACACGGCCTCGACAGCGGGGAGCACGCGGCCACCCTGACCGCGGGCGAGCCGGGGATCCTGCACGGGTCGCGCTCGTACGTACTCCAGGACGAGGAGGGCCAGATCACCGAGCCGTACTCGATCTCGGCCGGTCTGGACTACCCGGGCATCGGCCCGGAGCACGCGTACCTCAAGGACAGCGGGCGCGGCGAGTACCGCGCGGTGACCGACGACGACGCGATGCGGGCGCTGCTGCTGCTGTCGCGCACGGAGGGCATCATCCCGGCGATCGAGAGCGCGCACGCGCTGGCCGGCGCGCTGGAGGTGGGGCGCGAGCTGGGCGAGGACGGGCTGATCCTCGTCAACCTGTCCGGCCGCGGCGACAAGGACATGGACACGGCCGCCCGCTACTTCGGGCTGTACGACGGGGAGGACACCAAGTGAGCGGGAACATCTCCGGTCTCGGCGACACGCTCGCGAAGGCGAAGTCCGAGAACCGCGCGGCCCTGATCGCCTATCTGCCGGCCGGTTTCCCGACCGTGGACGGCGGCATCGCGGCCGTCAAGGCCGTCTTCGACGGTGGCGCCGACGTGGTCGAGGTCGGGCTGCCGCACAGCGACCCGGTCCTCGACGGGCCCGTCATCCAGACCGCCGACGACATCGCGCTGCGCGGCGGGGTGAAGATCGCGGACGTGATGCGCACGGTCCGCGAGGCGTACGAGGCGACCGGGAAGCCGGTCCTGATCATGACGTACTGGAACCCGATCGACCGGTACGGCATCGAGCGCTTCACCACCGAGCTGGCCGAGGCGGGCGGCGCCGGGTGCATCCTGCCCGACCTGCCCGTACAGGAGTCCGCCGTGTGGCGTGAGCACGCCGACAAGAACGGTCTGGCGACGGTGTTCGTGGTGGCCCCGAGCAGCAAGGACGAGCGGCTCGCGAAGATCACCTCGGTCGGCAGCGGCTTCGTGTACGCGGCCTCCCTGATGGGCGTCACCGGCACCCGCGTCTCCGTGGGGCTGGAGGCCCAGGATCTGGTGGGGCGTACCCGCGCCACCACCGATCTGCCGGTCTGTGTCGGGCTCGGCGTGTCCAACGCCGAGCAGGCGGCGGAGGTCGCCGGATTCGCCGACGGTGTGATCGTCGGCTCGGCGTTCGTGCAGCGGATGCTGGACGCGCCGGACGAGGCCGCCGGGCTCGACGCCGTACGGAAGCTGGCGGGCGAACTGGCCGAGGGCGTTCGTCAGCGCTGACGGGCACGGCCCGCCCGCTTTTGTCATCCGTACGGGTGGACCTGGGACCGGGGAGGTGCGAAGGCACCTCCCCGGTTCGTTGCTGTGGGCGTGAGCGAGAAGAACCGTGAGGCAAAGCGGAGCGCCCGAGAGCGGCTCCAGCAGGAACGTGAAGCAGACCGGGTACGCGAGAAGCGCCGGCGCACCCTGGTCGTGTCGGGGGCCGTCGTCGGCGTCCTCGCCCTGGCCGGGGTGGTCGGCGTGGCCGCCGCGAACATGGGCAAGAGCGGGGGCAGCGGCGCGGCGGGCCCGGTGAGCGCGCCCACGGGGGTGAGCGGCAAGGATGATCTGGCGATCCCGGTGGGGGCGGACGACGCGCCGTCGACGCTCACGATCTGGGAGGACTTCCGCTGCCCGGCCTGCGCCCAGTTCGAGAACGGCTTCCGGGCGACCATCCACGACCTGGAGAAGAAGGGCCAGCTCAAGGTCGAGTATCACCTCGCGACCCTCATCGACCGGAACATGGGCGGCACCGGCTCGCTGCGGTCCGCCAACGCCGCCGCCTGCGCCCAGGACGTCGGCAAGTTCGCCCCGTACCACGATGTGCTCTATGTGAACCAGCCGATGGAGACGGACGACACCTTCGCCGAGAACAGCTATCTGCTGAAGCTGGCGGGGAAGGTCGACGGACTGACGGCGGCGCCCGGTTTCCGTAAGTGCGTGGAGGACGGCGCGCACGACAAGTGGGTGGAGAAGTCGGCCGAGGCGTTCCGCACGGGCGGCTTCTCGGGGACGCCGACCGTGCTGCTCAACGGGGAGGCGGTCTTCCCGAAGAAGGGTGACGAAAACATCACACCGGACAATTTGCGCAAGTGGGTAGCGGAGGCGAACAAGGGCAAGAAGGCGGGCACGCTGACGCCTCAGGCCCCGGATTCCGGGCCCGCACAGGGTCCGGCGGCCGAACCGGGCGCGGGTGATCCGGCGCCCGCCGCGTGATCCCGTTACGCAGAAGTTGCCGGGCGGGCCGCCGCGCTTTCCGCCCGGCAATGTAGCGTCGGTGGTGCTATGGACCTTGCCTACATTCCCAGCCCGTCGACCGGAGTCCTCCACCTCGGACCGCTCCCGCTCCGCGGCTACGCGTTCTGCATCATCATCGGTGTCTTCGTCGGCGTCTGGTACGGCGGCAAACGCTGGGTCGCCAGGGGCGGCACAGCGGGCACCGTGGCCGACATCGCGGTCTGGGCGGTGCCCTTCGGGCTCGTCGGAGGCCGTCTCTACCACGTGATCACCGACTACCAGCTGTACTTCGGCGAGGGTCGGGACTGGGTCAACGCCTTCAAGGTCTGGGAGGGCGGCCTCGGGATCTGGGGCGCCATCGCGCTCGGCGCGGTCGGTGCCTGGATCGGCTGCCGCCGCCGGGGCATCCCGCTCCCGGCGTACGCGGACGCCATCGCGCCCGGCATCGTCCTCGCCCAGGCCATCGGCCGCTGGGGCAACTGGTTCAACCAGGAGCTGTACGGCAAGCCGACCGACCTCCCGTGGGCGCTGGAGATCAGCGCGGGCCCGAACCGCGAGGCGGGGCTCTACCACCCGACCTTCCTCTACGAATCCCTCTGGTGCGTGGGCGTCGCCCTGCTCATCGTCTGGGCCGACCGGCGCTTCACGCTGGGGCACGGCCGGGTGTTCGCCCTCTACGTCGCCGCGTACTGCGTGGGCCGGTCCTGGATCGAGTACCTCCGCGTCGACGAGGCGCACCACATCCTGGGCGTCCGGCTGAACGTCTGGACCGCCGGGATCGTCTTCCTGCTGGCCGTGACCTACATCGTGGTGTCGTCGCGGATGCGGCCGGGGCGTGAGGAGGTCGTGGAGCCGGAGCCCGCCGAGGGGGCCGCTTCGGAGGCTTCGGAGGACGGTTCGTCGAAGGCCGGTCTTTCGTCGAAGGCCGATCTCTCCAAGAAGACCGCCGAACCCGAGAAGACCGCAGAACCCGAGAAGACCGACGCGGCGAAGGCCGACGCCGACAAGAGCTGAGCCCCGCCCGGCGGAACGCAGAACGCAGAACGCCGAGAGGCCGTCCGACCCGTGTGTTCGGGGCGGACGGCCTCTCGGCGTACGTACGGCACGCGTACGTCGGGTTCAGCCGGGCAGGGACTCGGCGGCGGGGGCCGGCCCGGCCCGCAGACAGCCGTGTACGTCCCCGGGGCCCGCCGCCGCGATGGCCGCCGCGACCGAGGCGCCCGTGCGGGCCGGGGCCGGACGGCCGCCCGCGGTGTGCCGGCGCAGGGCGATGTCCGTCGCGTCGCGGCCGTCCTCGGACGCCTGGCGCAGCTCGTGGCCGATCAGGTCCTCGGGCTGAGCCCAGGTGAGCCGGAGGGACGCCGTCATCGCGCGTCCGGCGCGGTCAGCCGGGCGAACGCGGCCTCGTGGGCGCGGCGCCGTTCCGTGTCCCGGGCGAAGATCTCGTACGCCACCTCCGTCAACACCCGCGCCGGGGCGTGCAGATCGAGGCGGCTCGCCTCGGCCACCCGCCGCGCCCACTCCCCGGGGACCGCCTGCTCGCCGCCGAGCGCGCCGACCAGGGCGCCGCTCATCGTGGCGATCGAGTCGCAGTCGCGGCCGTAGTTGACCGAACCGAGCACCGTACGGCGGTAGTCGCCCGAGCCGATCAGCAACATGCCCAGCGCGATGGGGAGTTCCTCGATGGAGTGCAGCCGGGAGGGGCGGCGGGCGCCCAGCGACGGGGAGCGGTAGTGCGGGCCGACCGTGTCGAAGGGGGTGACCGCCTCGCGCAGTCCGCGCAGCGCGGACTCGGGGCGGCGGTGGCGGGCGGCGACCTCGCACACCGCCTCGATCGCGGCCCGGGTGCCGTCCTTCGCGAGGGCGAGACAGGTCTCGACGACCGATACCGGTGTGGCGCCGGGAACACACGCCGCCGCGACCGCCGCCGCGAACACCCCGGCCGCCTCCCGTCCGTACGACGACTGGTGCGCGCCCGCGAGGTCGATCGCCTCGGCGTACGCGGCGGCCGGATGGGCCGCGTTGACCAGCCCGACCGGGGCCATGTACATCGCCGCGCCGCAGTTGACGATATTGCCCGCGCCGGCCTCGCGGGGGTCGACATGCCCGTAGTGCAACCGCGTGACCAGCCACTTCTCGGCGAGGGAGAGCCGCTGCAGCGGCAGCGCCTCGGTCTCCAGCTCCGGGATCCAGCGCGGGGCGGAGATCAGGTCGGGCACCAGATGGCTCGCCATCGCGTACGCGTCCAGGTGGTCCCGTACCGACGCGTACACCCGGATCAGCGCGTGGGTCATCAGGGTGTCGTCGGTGGTGTGTCCGTCGCCCTTGTGGTACGGCGCGAGGGGGCGGGCGGTGCACCAGTCCTCGTTCCAGGGGCCGACGATGCCGGTGACCCGGCCGCCGTGGCGCTCCACGATCTGCTCGGGGGAGTACCCCTCGACCGGGCCGCCGAGGGCGTCCCCGACGGCCGCGCCGATCAGGGCGCCGGTGACACGGTCGGCGAGCGGGGGTGCCGGTGGGGACGCGCTGGGCGCCGGGGGAGCCTCCGGCGGGGTACTGAGGGTCGTCATGTCGGAATTGTCCACCCGGGGTGGTCGGTTCCGTGGCTGCGAGCCGCCCGGCGAGTTCCACCGGATCGGTCCCGGCGGGACGGGGCGGCGGGGGGCCCCCGGGGGGGGGGGGGGGGGGCGGGGGGCGCGGGGGGCGGGGCGGGGGCGGGGGGGGGGGGGGGCCGGCGCCCCCGCCCGGGGGGGGGGGGGGTTTGGGGGGGGGGGGGGGGGCCCCCGGGGGGGGGGGGCCCCGGGGGGGGGGGGGGGGGGGGGGGGGGGCCCCGCCGGGGGGGGGGGGGGGCCCCCCCCCCGGCGGCGGGGTCCCCGGGGTGGACGAGGGCGAGGACGGCGGCCCGTACACAGGCCGCGTCGTCCGGGGTGAGCAGGTCCGCGATGTCCAGGACGTGGTGGCCGCGCATCGAGGGGAGGCGGCTGCCGAGGGCCGGGCCGATGGCGGAGGCCCGGGCGGGCGGGAGGGCCGCAGGTTCTCCGCCGGGGCGCCCAGCGCGTCGCCCGCCGCCCGCCGCGAGCACCGCGCCCCGGGACCGGTCGCGCAGCACGCGCGGGGTGGTCGGCTCCATAGGTGGCCCTTTCGCCCGGCCGGCCGTTTCGGGATCTGTCCCACCGCGCGCCCGGCGAGTCCGGGAAACCTCTCTGTCACCCGGTGACATCGGGACAACGGCGCGAGGACCGGCGGGAGCGATCAGGCGGCGATATCGAAGGCGAGCGGGCTTCCGTGCCTGGTAAGTACGGCCTTCCTTGCTGGCGGGAGCGATTTTTCGTGCGTACTTTCGAAAGCGTTGGAGGGTGGAGCACCGGTCCGCGTACGGAGCCGGAACCACCCCACGAGGGGAGAAGCATGTCCATCATCGAGACCGAGGCCACACTCCACGAGGCACACCGCGACAATCACACGCACCGCGATGTGAACGGTGGCTGGCTGCGGCCCGCGGTGTTCGGCGCGATGGACGGGCTGGTCTCCAATCTGGCGCTGATGACCGGTGTCGCCGGGGGCGCCGTCTCGCAGCAGACGCTGGTGATCACCGGGCTCGCGGGGCTGGCCGCCGGGGCCTTCTCGATGGCCGCCGGTGAGTACACCTCGGTCGCCTCCCAGCGGGAGCTGGTCGAGGCGGAGCTGGACGTCGAGCGGCGGCAGCTGATGGGGCACCCGATCGACGAGATGGAGGAGCTGGCCGCGCTGTACGTGTCCCGGGGCGTGGAGCCCGCGCTGGCCCGCGAGGTGGCGATGCAGCTCTCCAGGGACCCCGAGCAGGCGCTGGAGATCCACGCCCGCGAGGAGCTGGGCATCGACCCCGACGGGCTGCCGTCGCCGCTGGTCGCGGCCGTGTCGTCGTTCGGTTCCTTCGCGCTGGGCGCCCTGCTGCCCGTACTGCCGTTCCTGCTCGGGGCCACCGCGCTGTGGCCCGCCGTGCTGCTCGCGCTGGTCGGGCTGTTCGGCTGCGGGGCGCTGGTGGCCCGGGTGACCGCGCGTGGCTGGTGGTACAGCGGGCTGCGGCAGCTGCTGCTGGGCGGGACGGCCGCGGCGCTGACGTACGGGCTCGGCGCGCTGTTCGGCGCGGCGCTCTGAGGCGGGCCGGGGGCGGGGGTGCGGAGGGCGGGAGCCGCGGCGCTCCGGGCAGGCAGGGAGGCGCTCCTGGCAGGCCGGGAGGCGCTCCGGGCAGGACGGGAGGCGCTCCGGGCAGGCAGGGAGGCGCTCCTGGCAGGCCGGGAGGCGCTCCGGGCAGGACGGGAAGGCCGGGAGGCGCGGGCCCCTGGCCCGCGGGCCAGGGGCCCGGCGGTCGGAATCGACCTTTCTGTGACCTGCTTCCCCGATGCTTTCCGGCGTGCGGGATGCGACACTGTGCCGGGCGGCGTGTATACGGACGTTACCCAGCGGTTTCGAGTAGGTAATCGCTGGGCATGAGCTGTAGGCGCCCCAGGCAAAGGAGCCTGCTCCGCCCCAGCCGACCGGACGACGATCTGTCCGTCTGCGTCCCTTCATCCACCGCTACGAGCGGTGTCCACATGCTGGACTGCGTTCCCACTTCCCGAGAAGCTTTCCATCATGTAACCTGCACGAAATTTCCTGGAGGGCCAACGTCGTCCCTCGGTAATTGCATATGCCAAAGCCGAACTACGACGACGGGAGAGCCGATGCGTTCCGACGCCTGGTCGCCCATGGACGGTCGCCCCGCCCCGCAGGGGCTGTACGACCCCCGTAACGAGCACGACGCCTGTGGCGTCGGGTTCGTGGCCACCCTCACCGGTGTTGCCAGCCATACGCTGGTGGAGCAGGCGCTGACCGTACTGCGCAATCTCGAACACCGTGGCGCCACCGGCTCGGAGCCCGACTCCGGCGACGGCGCCGGAATCCTGCTCCAGGTCCCGGACGCCTTCCTCCGTGAGGCCGCCGGGTTCGACCTGCCCGAGGCCGGTTCGTACGCGGTCGGCATCGGCTTCCTGCCCGCCGCCGACGCCACCGACGCCGTCTCGCGCATCGAGACGATCGCGTCCGAAGAGGGGTTGACCGTCCTCGGCTGGCGCGAGGTCCCCGTCGCCCCCGAGCTGCTCGGCGCCTCCGCGCGGGCCACGATGCCCGCCTTCCGTCAGCTCTTCGTGGCCGACGGGGTGAGCGAGGGCATCGCGCTGGACCGCAAGGCGTTCCTGCTGCGCAAGCGCGCCGAGCGCGAGGCCGGGGTGTACTTCCCCTCGCTCTCCGCCCGGACGATCGTCTACAAGGGGATGCTCACCACCGGCCAGCTGGAGCCGTTCTTCCCGGACCTCTCCGACCGCCGGTTCGCGACCGCCGTCGCGCTGGTCCACTCGCGGTTCTCCACGAACACCTTCCCGAGCTGGCCGCTCGCCCACCCGTACCGCTTCGTCGCGCACAACGGCGAGATCAACACGGTCAAGGGCAACCGCAACTGGATGCAGGCCCGGGAGTCCCAGCTCGCCTCCGCCCTCTTCGGCGCGGAGAAGCTGGAGCGGATCTTCCCGGTCTGTACGCCCGACGCCTCCGACTCCGCCTCCTTCGACGAGGTCCTGGAGTTGATCCACCTCGGCGGCCGGTCGCTGCCGCACTCCGTGCTGATGATGGTCCCCGAGGCGTGGGAGAACCACGACTCGATGGACCCGGACCGGCGCGCGTTCTACCAGTACCACGCCACGATGATGGAGCCCTGGGACGGCCCCGCCTGTGTCACCTTCACCGACGGCGTCCAGGTCGGCGCGGTCCTCGACCGCAACGGTCTGCGCCCCGGCCGCTACTGGGTGACCGACGACGGCCTCGTCGTCCTCTCCTCCGAGGTCGGCGTCCTCGACATCGACCCGGCGAAGGTCGTCCGCAAGGGCCGCCTGCAGCCCGGCCGGATGTTCCTCGTGGACACCGCCGAGCACCGCATCATCGAGGACGACGAGATCAAGGCGTCCCTGGCCGCCGAGAACCCGTACCGGGAGTGGCTGGAGACCGGCGAGATCGAGCTGTCGGACCTCCCCGAGCGTGAGCACATCGTGCACACCCACGCCTCGGTCACCCGCCGCCAGCAGACCTTCGGCTACACCGAGGAGGAGCTGCGCGTCCTGATCGCGCCGATGGCCCGCGCCGGCGCCGAGCCGATCGGCTCCATGGGCACGGACTCCCCGATCGCCGCGCTCTCCGCCCGCCCCCGGCTGCTCTTCGACTACTTCACCCAGCTCTTCGCGCAGGTCACCAACCCGCCGCTGGACGCCATCCGCGAGGAACTGGTCACCTCGCTGCGCTCCTCGCTGGGCCCGCAGGGCAACCTGCTGGAGCCGACGGCCGCGTCCTGCCGCAGCGTCACCCTCCAGTTCCCGGTGATCGACAACGACGAGCTGGCCAAGCTCGTCCACATCAACGCCGACGGCGACATGCCCGGCATGAAGGCCGCCACCCTCTCCGGTCTCTACCGCGTCAGCGGCGGCGGCGAGTCGCTCGCCGCCCGGATCGAGGAGATCTGCGCCGAGACCGACGAGGCGATCGAGAGCGGTGCCCGGATCATCGTGCTCTCCGACCGGCACTCCGACGCCGAGCACGCCCCGATCCCCTCCCTGCTGCTCACCGCCGCCGTTCACCACCACCTCATCCGCACCAAGCAGCGCACCCAGGTGGGGCTGCTGGTCGAGGCCGGTGACGTACGCGAGGTGCACCACGTCGCGCTGCTCATCGGGTACGGCGCCGCCGCAGTCAACCCGTACCTCGCCATGGAGACCGTCGAGGACCTCGTCCGCGCCGGTACGTTCATCGAGGGGCTGGAGCCCGAGCAGGCGATCCGCAACCTGATCTACGCGCTCGGCAAGGGCGTCCTCAAGGTCATGTCCAAGATGGGCATCTCCACCGTCGCCTCCTACCGGGGCGCGCAGGTCTTCGAGGCGGTCGGCCTGGAGCAGGCGTTCGTCGACAAGTACTTCAACGGCACCGCCACCAAGATCGGCGGCGCCGGGCTCGGCATCGTCGCCCAGGAGGTCGCCGCCCGGCACGCCAAGGGCTACCCCGCCTCCGGGATCTCCGCCAGCCACCGCAAGCTGGAGATCGGCGGCGAGTACCAGTGGCGCCGCGAGGGCGAGCCGCACCTCTTCGACCCGGAGACGGTCTTCCGCCTCCAGCACGGCACCCGTACCGGCAACTACGAGATCTTCAAGCAGTACACGAGCCGGGTGAACGAGCAGTCCGAGCGGCTGATGACCCTGCGCGGCCTCTTCGGCTTCGCCGAGGGCCGCCGGCCCGTCCCGCTGGACGAGGTCGAGCCCGCGTCCGAGATCGTCCGGCGCTTCTCCACCGGCGCCATGTCGTACGGCTCGATCTCCCAAGAGGCGCACGAGACCATGGCCATCGCCATGAACCAGCTCGGCGGCAAGTCCAACACGGGCGAGGGCGGCGAGGACCCGGAGCGGCTGTACGACCCGGCGCGCCGTTCCGCCATCAAGCAGGTCGCCTCCGGCCGCTTCGGCGTCACCAGCGAGTACCTCGTCAACGCGGACGACATCCAGATCAAGATGGCGCAGGGCGCCAAGCCCGGCGAGGGCGGCCAGCTGCCCGGCCACAAGGTCTACCCGTGGGTCGCCAAGACCCGGCACTCCACCCCGGGTGTCGGTCTGATCTCCCCGCCGCCGCACCACGACATCTACTCCATCGAGGATCTCGCCCAGCTGATCCACGACCTGAAGAACGCCAACCCGCAGGCCCGCATCCATGTGAAGCTGGTCTCCGAGGTCGGCGTCGGCACCGTCGCCACCGGTGTCTCCAAGGCCCACGCCGATGTCGTGCTGATCTCCGGACACGACGGTGGTACGGGCGCCTCGCCGCTCACCTCCCTCAAGCACGCGGGCGGCCCCTGGGAGCTGGGCCTCGCCGAGACCCAGCAGACCCTGCTGCTCAACGGCTTGCGCGACCGGATCGTCGTCCAGACCGACGGCCAGCTCAAGACCGGCCGCGATGTGGTGATCGCCGCGCTGCTGGGCGCCGAGGAGTTCGGTTTCGCGACCGCGCCGCTCGTCGTCTCCGGCTGCGTCATGATGCGCGTCTGCCACCTGGACACCTGCCCGGTCGGGATCGCCACCCAGAACCCGGTGCTGCGCGAGCGCTTCTCCGGCAAGGCCGAGTACGTCGTCAACTTCTTCAACTTCATCGCCGAAGAGGTCCGCGAGATCCTCGCCGAGCTGGGCTTCCGCTCCATCGAGGAGGCCGTCGGCCACGCCGAACTCCTCGACACCGACCGGGCCGTGAACCACTGGAAGGCCCAGGGCCTCGACCTGGCGCCGCTGTTCCACGTACCGGAGCTGCCCGAGGGCGCCGTGCGCCACCGGACCATCGAGCAGGACCACGGTCTGGAGAAGGCCCTCGACAACGAGCTGATCAAGCTCGCCGCCGACGCCCTGGGCGCCGACAGCGCCGAGTCCGCGCAGCCCGTCCGCGCGCAGGTGGCCATCCGTAACGTCAACCGGACCGTGGGCACCATGCTCGGTAACCGGGTGACCAAGAAGTTCGGTGGCGCGGGCCTGCCCGACGACACCATCGACATCACCTTCACCGGCTCCGCGGGCCAGTCCTTCGGCGCCTTCCTGCCGAACGGTGTCACCCTGCGGCTGGAGGGCGACGCCAACGACTACGTCGGCAAGGGCCTCTCCGGCGGCCGGATCGTCGTCCGCCCGGACCGGGGCGCCGACCACCTCGCCGAGTACTCCACCATCGCGGGCAACACCATCGGTTACGGTGCCACCGCCGGCGAGTTGTTCCTGCGGGGCCGTACCGGCGAGCGCTTCTGCGTCCGCAACTCCGGTGCCACGGTCGTCTCGGAGGGCGTGGGCGACCACGGCTGCGAGTACATGACCGGCGGCCGGGCCGTCGTACTCGGCGAGACCGGACGCAACTTCGCGGCCGGCATGTCGGGCGGTGTCGCGTACGTCATCGACCTGAACCCGGACCATGTCAACGCCGGGAACCTGTCGGCCGTCGAGCCCCTCGACGACACCGACAAGCGGTGGCTGCACGATGTGGTGCGCCGCCACCAGGAGGAGACGGGCTCCACCGTCGCGGGCAAGCTCCTCGCCGAGTGGGACGCCGCCGCGGACCGCTTCAGCAAGATCATCCCGTCCACGTACAAGGCAGTGCTCGCCGCCAAGGACGCCGCTGAGCAGGCAGGTCTCTCGGAGACCGAGACCACCGAGAAGATGATGGAGGCGGCGACCAATGGCTGACCCGAAGGGCTTTCTCACCACCGGCCGCGAGGTCGCCAGAACTCGTCCGCCGCAGGAGCGCGTCAAGGACTGGAACGAGGTCTACGTTCCGGGCTCGCTGCTCCCGATCATCAGCAAGCAGGCCGGGCGCTGCATGGACTGCGGCATCCCGTTCTGTCACAACGGCTGTCCGCTGGGGAACCTGATCCCCGAGTGGAACGACTACGCGTACCGCGAGGACTGGACGGCGGCGAGCGAGCGGCTGCACGCCACCAACAACTTCCCGGAGTTCACCGGCCGCCTCTGCCCGGCGCCCTGTGAGTCCGCGTGTGTGCTGGCGATCAACCAGCCCGCCGTCACCATCAAGAACGTCGAAGTCTCCATCATCGACAAGGCGTGGGACAGCGGCGACGTCACCCCGCAGCCGCCCGAGCGGCTCTCCGGCAAGACCGTCGCCGTCATCGGCTCGGGCCCGGCCGGGCTGGCCGCCGCCCAGCAGCTCACCCGGGCCGGTCACACGGTCGTGGTGTACGAGCGCGCCGACCGCATCGGCGGGCTCCTGCGGTACGGCATCCCCGAGTTCAAGATGGAGAAGTCGCACATCAACCGCCGTATCGAGCAGATGCGCGCGGAGGGTACGAAGTTCCGTACCGAGGTCGAGATCGGCCGCGACCTCGACGCGGCGAAGCTGCGCAGGCGGTACGACGGCGTGGTGATCGCGGCCGGTGCCACGATCTCCCGCGATCTGCCCGTCCCGGGCCGCGAGCTGTCCGGCATCCACTTCGCGATGGAGTACCTGCCGCTCGCCAACAAGGTGCAGGAGGGCGACCTCACCGTCTCCCCGATCACCGCCAAGGACAAGCACGTCGTCGTCATCGGCGGCGGCGACACGGGCGCCGACTGTGTCGGTACGGCCCACCGCCAGGGCGCGGCCTCCGTCACCCAGCTGGAGATCATGCCGAAGCCCGGTGCCGAGCGCGCCGGACACCAGCCGTGGCCGACGTTCCCGATGCTCTACAAGGTCACCTCCGCGCACGAGGAGGGCGGTGAGCGGGTCTACTCCGTCTCCACCACCCACTTCGAGGGCGACGAGGACGGCAACGTCCAGTTCCTGCACCTGGTCGAGGTCGAGTTCAAGGGCGGCAAGCTGGAGCAGAAGCCCGGCACCGAGCGGAAGATCCCCGCTCAGCTGGTCACCCTCGCCATGGGCTTCACCGGTACCGACCGGACGAACGGCCTGGTCGAGCAGTTCGGCCTGGAGCTGGACGAGCGCGGCAACATCGCCCGCGACGCCGACTTCGCCACCAACGTCCCCGGTGTGTATGTCGCCGGGGACGCGGGCCGCGGCCAGTCCCTCATCGTGTGGGCCATCGCCGAGGGCCGCTCGGCCGCCGCCGGTATGGACCGTTTCCTGACCGGAGCCAGCGATCTGCCGGCCCCGATCAGGCCGACGGACCGGGCCCTGATGGCCTGACCCCCGAGGGTCCGGCCCTGATGGCCCGACCCGTTCCACCCCGAGCTCCCGTACAACGGCGTACGGGCGGTGTCGGTCCGGGAAGTGTCTTTCCGGACCTCCCGCAAACGCGGCGCCTGCCCACAGTCCCCGACCGGACGAATGGCAGGCGCCGTGGTATTGCGGGGGCACGGCTCCTTTCACAGGGTCTCTTCCTGTCTTGTCGGGCCTCTTCCTGTCGGTTCTCTTCTCGTGGGTGCGCGGAGCGTCTATTTTCTGCTGAGAAAGCGCTTACTCCTCGCTCTTTGTCATGCTCTCGCCACACGCTTCCCAGTCTCCCCACGCTCCACCGAAGAGAAGAGGCCCCCGCATGTCCAGGATGCTCCGGGCGGTGCTCGCCGCCCTCGCCTTCCTCGCCGGGATACTCGCCGCCCCACCCGCCGCCCTCGCGGCCGCCCCGCCGGCCCCGGCCGCCCTCGCGGCGGTCGGTGACGGCAGCCCGTCCGACCCGAACATCGCCTACGCCGGGCGCTGGAACACCTCCGACAGCGCCACCTACACCGGCGGTTGGGCGGCCCCCTACATCCGGGCCGCCTTCACCGGACGTACGGTGAAGATCAAGCTCCGGGACAACGCCAATATCTACGTGAGCATCGACAACGGCCCCGACGTCTTCTACGCGGGCGTCCGTGGCACCGTCGACCTCACCCCCACCCCGCTCGCCTCCGGCACCCACACCATCCGGGTGTTCTTCCGCATCGGCGCCGCCTTCCAGGGCTTCGTCCTCGACTCCGGCGCCCGGACCGTGGCCCCGGCAGTACCGTCCCGGCTGATCGAGTACGTGGGCGACTCGATCACCTTCGGCGCCACCTCCTCCAAGCTGACCGTCTCCTCCTACTCCCGCCTCACCAGCGACCGCCTCGGCGCCGACTACGCCACGATCGCCCGCTCGGGCGCCTGCCTGGTGGAATCGGCGGACGGCTGCTTCGGGCTCTCCGCGCAGTACTTCAAGGACGGCGTCGGCTCCACCCGGGACTGGGACTTCACCCGCTACCGGGCGGCGGCCGTCGTCATCAACCTCGGTACGAACGACGTCGGCCACGCCGTCACCGGCGCGCAGTTCGGCGCCGCGTACACCAAGCTCCTGCGGGACGTCCGCGCCACGTACCCGAACGCCGCGCTCTTCGCCTTCCAGACCTTCCGCAAGCGCTATCTCCCGGAGACCGCCGCCGCCGTCACCACACTGCGCAACGGCGGCGACCGCAACGTCCACTACGTCAACACCGACGGCTGGCTCACCGACGCCGACTACACCGACGGCGGCCACCCCAACGACACCGGCCACCAGAAGATCGCCGACCGCCTCGCCCCGGTCATCTCGGCCGCCGCGCCCGTAGCGTTCGCCGATTCCCTCGCGGCCGGTGACGGTTCCCCCTCGGACCCCAACATCACGTACACCGGCCGCTGGGACACCGCCGCCGCGCCCTACGCCTCGCACTGGACCGGCGCGTACCTCCGTACCCGCTTCACCGGTACGACCGTCAAGCTCAGGCAGCGCAACTCCGTCGAGTTCTGGGCGAGCGTCGACGGCAAGGAGTTCACCAACTACAAGAACGTCAGGGGTACGGTCGACCTGACCCCCACCAAACTCGCGGCGGGCACCCACACGCTGGTCGTCTCCTACCGCCAGATCGCGGGCTCCTACACGGGCGACTCCGTCTTCGGCGGCCTCGTCCTGGACGCCGGAGCGACCACCATGGCCCCCCAAGTCTCGCCGAAGACAGTCGAGTTCATCGGTGACTCCATCACCGCCGGCTCCACCAGCAGCAAGCTCGCCGTCACCTCGTACGGCTGGCTGGCGGCGGAGAAACTCGGCGTCGAGCACACCCAGATCGCCCAGGGCGGCGCCTGCCTGGTCGAGACGGCGGACGGCTGCGTGGGCCTCAGCGAGCGCTTCACCCACCTCAACGCGTACGACACCTCCCCGGCCTGGGACTTCAACCGGTACCGGGCGAACGCCGTCGTCATCAACCTCGGTACGAACGACGTCGGCCACGGGGTCCACACCCCCGAGTTCCAGGCCGTCTACACCACCTTCCTCGCCACGGTCCGCGCCAAGTACCCGCAGGCCGCGATCTTCGCCCTCCAGACCTTCCGGGGCCGCTTCGTCACCCAGACCCGGGCGGCCGTCCAGGCGCGCAACGACGCGGGGGACCGCAACGTGTACTTCGTCAACACCGACGGCTGGATCCCGGACGGCGGGCTGAGCGACTCCGTCCACCCCAACGACCTCGGCCACCGCGCCATCGCCGACCGGCTGGCGCCGATCATCGGCGCGAGGATCTGACCCGGGGGCAGCCCTGATTTCTCCCCTACTGGCCGGCACGGTGGCGTGTGTCGGCCAGTAGGAGATGTTCGATTGCCGGGAGGGCCGGGGCTCTGGAAGCGTGGGTGATCGATCCGTCGCGAGAGAGGAAATGCTGTGGGCGATCACCGTAAGCCGGACCCCGACCTCAGCCAGGGGAAGCCGCCACCCGGTAACTCCGATGGGAAAGTGCCCGATGCGCCACCGCCCAGCGGGACGCGCCGGAAATGATCGTGGATGGGCTTGCCAGGCTCACCGAGCTTCGGCACCGGCTGGTGCGCGCGATGGACGACCGTGGCGACTGGCCCACGGACTCCCCCTGGGTCCGCGACGCGATGGAGGCTGTGCCCCGGCACCTCTTCGCCCCGGACCGGGTGTGGGAGTGGGACGGCTGGGAGTACGTCCCGGTGGACCGCCGAGCGGACCCCGGGCGCTGGGCCGCGCTCGTCCACCCCGAGCCCGACGAGCCCACCATCACCCAGGTCACGGACGGATGGGCGACCTCCAGCCTCTCCTGCCCGTCGATCGTGGCCGACATGCTCGACTCCCTGATGCTCCAACCGGACCATCACGTCCTGGAGTTGGGCACGGGCACCGGCTGGAACGCCGGACTGCTGGCAGCCGGTACGGGACCGGGCCGCGTCACCAGCGTCGACATCGACCCCGGCCTCGCGTCGGCCGCCCGCGAGCGCCTCGACGCGGTGGGCGCGGGGGTCGCCGTCCACACCGGTGACGGCGCGCTCGGTGCGCCCGGAGCGGCCGGGGGCGCGCCGCCGTACGACCGGGTCGTCGCGACGTACGCGGTCGACCGCATCCCCTGGCCCTGGGTCGAACAGACCCGCCCCGGCGGCCGGATCGTCACCCCGTGGGGCCGGCTGGGCCATGTGGCGCTCACCGTCGCGGACGACGGCCGCTCGGCCAGCGGCTGGATGCAGGGCCTCGCGATGTTCATGCCGAGCCGGGGGTACGACCAGGGCCGGCCCTGGGACCGGGTGCGCGGCGCCGGACCGCCCGAGGCGGAGGAGCCCCTCGCCCTCGACGTACGCGCCCTGCACACGGACCGGGACCTGCTGTTCGCGCTCCGCGTCCTGCTCCCGGACATCCGGATCACCACGACCACCGCAGCCCCCGGCACCCCCCTCACCGCCCGCCTCCACGACGGCCACTCCTCCTGGGCCACGCTGGCCGCGTCCGGCGTCACCCACCGGGGCGGCCCCCGCCACCTGCCCGACGAGGCGGCCCGCGCGACCACCCACTGGCAAGCGGCGGGCGCCCCGGGCCTGTACGACTTCGGCCTCACCCGCACCCCGGACCAGCAGTACATCTGGAGCGGCGACAAGGACACGGGCCCGCGCTGGTAGGAACGGTGACACGAAGGAGTGAATGGAGAGCGACTTGAGCACGGGCGGGCTGCGGGGCGCTGACGATGATCTCTCCTATGTCACTCGACTTTCGGAGGATCCGGAGCGATGAGCACGGCCACGCAGGACGCCATCACCACCAAGCTTGAGCGTTCGTTCGAAGCCATGGACGCCGACCAGAACGGCTATGTGGACTGGTCGGACTACCAGCGGCTCGCCGACCGCTACCTCCAGGCGTACAAGCTGGGCAAGGACGACCGCCGGGCCAGGGCGCTCACCGCCTTCTTTCAGATGTACTGGCTGGAGCTGATGCGTCACTCAGGCGCGGAAGGGGACCGGCTCACGAAGGACCAGTACGTCACGGCCAAGCGCCTCACGAGCATCGACACCAGTCGGCTCAATGTGGCGGAAGGAGCCGGGCACGCGATCTTCGACATCATGGATGTCGACGGCGACAACGAGATCAGCAAGGCCGAGTTCGCCCGCTTCCTGAAGGACGTGTGCAGGATCAGCGCGCCCGACGCGATGGAGACGTTCTCCATGCTGGACACCGATGGGGACGGCGCGATCTCGCGCCAGGAGTTCATCCGCGCGGTACGTGAGCACTTCTTCTCGAACGACCCGGACGCGCCGGGCAGCCTGATCCTGGGCCACATCTGAGCTGAGCGGTAGGCGCCCCCACGGGGCGCCGGCAGGACCGGACCGGGAGCCCGCAC
This sequence comes from Streptomyces sp. NPDC088554, assembly GCF_044752945.1. Classification (NCBI taxonomy): domain Bacteria; kingdom Bacillati; phylum Actinomycetota; class Actinomycetes; order Kitasatosporales; family Streptomycetaceae; genus Streptomyces; species Streptomyces sp. NPDC088554. Next base: position 51,896 of record NZ_JBIVMF010000008.1, read on the forward strand.
GACGGGCTCCCGGTCGCGCCATGGGGGCGCGATCCGCGCCCAACCCCCGCTAACCGCGCTTCACGGCACTGACGAAGGTGGCCCAGCCGTCCTTCGGAAAGACCAGCGCGGGCCCGTGGGGGTTTTTGCTGTCACGGACGGGGACGGTGGCGGGGTGGCCGTCGGAGACCTCGACGCACGAGCCGTCCCCGTTGTTGCCGCTGTAGCTGGACTTGCGCCAGGCGGTCAGGGCGGATGCGTCAGGAAGTGTCTTCACTTTCGTAGCCTTTCAGGTATGTGCGGATGAGGTCGAGAGACTTCTCATCGGGCAGTGCCAGAGAGCGGGCGTAATCGAAACATTGCGTCAACTCGATTACCTTCCTTGGCAGCTCCACCGTTTCCCCGGACTTGAAGCTCTCAAGGAAGGCGATCATGCCGCCATCGCGGAGTGTAAGCAAGCTCAGACATCCCCCCAGCATGGGATGTGCTCCTTCATCGAACGGCAGTACCTGAATAATGCGCCGGTGTGGGGCGGCTGTCAGTAGTAGATGACTGAGTTGCTTCGCCATGATCTTGGCGTTGCCCATTGGGCGTCTCAGGGCTGCTTCGTCGAAGATTGCCCAGTAGAGGGGCGGATTATCCCGCTTGAAGAGCTCCTTCCGGCCCATGCGGACAGCCACGGTTTCGTTGAGGTACTCCTCGGACGCGTGCGGCTGCGTCATGCGGAACAGTTCCCGTGCGTAGTCCGCAGTCTGGAGTAGCCCGGGGATACTGCTGCTGGTGAACACCTGGATCCGCTCGGCTTCCTTCTCCTTGGCCGCAACGTACCGGCCGTAGCTGGGGATTGTCTTGTCGTGCGCCAGTTCAAGGATCTCCGCGAGGACCCCATCGGTGTCGAAGAACTCGTCCAGAGAGTCCACCAGGGCCTGGGACGGCAGCTGCTCGCCCAGCTCGACCCGTCCGAGATAGCTGTGCGAGTACCCACCTACCTGTTCGGACAGCTGACGCAACGACAGCCCTCTCCGCTCACGCAGTCTGCGCATTCGGTTACCCAGCCTCACACGGGGTGTGAGCTTGGCTTTTTCGTTGTTCAGCTCCACTCTGATCGAACCTTCTTTCGCGCAACTGGCTGTCCACTCCGGACCTTTGGTGACAGCTCGGATATGTACGCAGTGTGCCCGATAGGAGAAGGTAGTGACTACCCCTTCCGGATATCGGATGTCCCCAAAACGAGGATTCCTGTTCGGAATTCAATAATTGCCGTGGGGTCTATTAGGCATGGCCTGATGCGCCATATGTAAGGGCCCCGCGCAAAGGAGCGTCGACATGGTGAACTTTATCGCCCGTTTCCTCGAATCGCTCCCGCGATTCTTATTTTTGTCCGGGGAACGCCGCTCATCGGCGAACCCCGCGCAACCCACGAACCCCCTTCCCCGCCAGCTCCGTTCGTCCCTGGCCGCCCCGCTGACCGTGTTCGTTCGCGGGTGTCTGCGCGGGCCGAGCGGTGAGCATCGGCTGGTGTTCCTTCCGTACCGCCGTACCGAGTACGAGCGTTGGCAGCGGGCGGTGAACCGGCAACGGCGCCAAGGGCGTCGGGAGCTGTGGCTTGGCCTGTACGAGGGAGAGGTGGCCTGAGATGGAGCACGTACCGGACATTGGCCACCTCCCCGACCACGTCCCCGTCGTCGTCCTGAGATGGAGCCGGCATCCGAGCTGTGTCGGGCTGGCGCGGCTGGAGCTCCGTAAAACACTCGCTCTGTGGGGTATGTCCGCCCTGGAGGACTCGGCGCTGCTGATCCTCTCCGAGCTGGTCACCAACGCCGCCCGGCATGCCCGTGTCTCCCAGGGGCGGGAGATCGAGACGCGGTACATGCAGCACGCGGGGGCGGAGGGTGGACGGGGGCTGCGTATCGAGGTGCATGACGCCTCGGCCGCCGCACCGCGACAGAGGGCGCATGATCCGGATGCTGTGGACGGCAGGGGCTTGGTCATCGTGGACGCGCTGGCCGACGCTTGGGGTGTCAGCGGGCGCAACGGGCCGGGGAAGCTCGTGTGGGCGCACCTGTCCATGACCCCGGCCGGTGGTCACGGCTGACGAGGCGGAGCCCGGTGCGGCAGCGCAAAAGGCGACAGAAGATGTCGGGTATCGGGTATTGGGTGGTCCTATGGCATCCACCGCGACATCCACCTGGGCCGATTTCGTCTCGGCCGAACCGCGCTTCGCCGGGGCCGTTCGGTGCCGCTTCGAGAAGTATCCGCACCATGTCCTCGCCACCGTCCGCAAGGACGGCTCGCCCCGGGTGACGGGGCTCGAAGTCACCTTTCTTTTCGGGGAGTTGTGGCTCGGGATGATGTCGAATTCATGGAAGGCGCGGGACCTGCTGCGCGATCCGCGATGTGCCGTCCATACGAATCCGGGCGCCGGGAACGAGGTGGCGGACGGGGACACCAGGATCGGCGGGCGCGCGGTGGAGGAGGCCGACGCCGCGGTGATTGCGCGGTTCGTCGCGGAGGTGGCGCCGCCGGTGCCGTTCCATCTGTTCCGGGTGGAGCTCGGCGAGGTCGTGCAGACCTGTGTCGAGGGTGATGACCTGGTGGTACGGGCCTGGCGGCCGGGGCGGGCGCTGCGGACCGTGCGGCGGGGGCCGGGCGAGGGGCGGTAGCGGGAGGGTGTGCGCGGGGGTGGTCGGGAGGGGTGCGGGCGTGCGCCACGATCATGTGGCGTACCCCACTCGATCTCTCCGCGGGGTCGTGCTAGGCTGACTTCGTTGCAGTTTTGGTACCCATGAACTTTATGTGCGCCTGACGGGAATGTTCCTCAGGCGCATTATTGTTTTTGCCGGCTTCTCCGGATGGGGCTCAATGCGGCGACGAGGAATTCGTACAGTGCGGATTTCCGGCTCTGCACCTGTTTTAGGAGAATGACATGGCTACTGGCACCGTGAAGTGGTTCAACTCGGAAAAGGGCTTCGGCTTCATTGAGCAGGACGGCGGCGGCGCCGACGTCTTCGCCCACTACTCGAACATCGCCACCCAGGGCTTCCGTGAGCTCCAGGAGGGCCAGAAGGTCTCGTTCGACGTCACGCAGGGCCAGAAGGGCCCGCAGGCGGAGAACATCGTCCCGGTCTAATTCCCGGACGTTGTACCTCGCAGCCGGGACCCGCACCGTCGCAGGTGCGGGTCCCGGCTCGCGCTGTTCTCAGGCCGCTGTTCTCAGGCCCAGGAAGGCTTTTTCCGAATGACTCGATACGAACGGCAGGACCGCGCTGCCCGCCCCGCCGGCAAGCGCCCGGCGACCTCCCGTGCCAAGGGACCCGCGAAGGCGCCGGCGCGTCGCGCTCCCGCGCGCCCGCAGGAATTCACCCTGCCGGAGACCCTTACCCCCGCGCTCCCCGCCGTCGAGTCGTTCGACGAGCTGGACATGCCCGCCGCTCTGCTCAAGACCCTCACCGCACAGGGTGTGACCAGACCGTTCCCCATTCAGGGCGCCACCCTCCCGAACTCTCTCGCGGGCCGGGACATCCTCGGCCGGGGCCGTACCGGCTCGGGCAAGACGCTGGCGTTCGGGCTCGCGCTGCTGGCTCGGATCGCCGGTCGGCGCGCCGAGCCGCGCGCCCCCCTCGCGCTGGTGCTCGTTCCCACCCGTGAGCTGGCGCAGCAGGTGACCGACGCGCTCACGCCGTACGCCACCTCGGTGAATCTGAAGCTCACCACGGTCGTCGGCGGGCTCTCGATCAGCAAGCAGGCGGGTTCGCTGCGGCGGGGCGCCGAGGTGCTGGTCGCGACGCCCGGACGGCTGAAGGACCTCATCGAGCGGGGCGACTGCCGGCTCGACCAGGTGTCCATCACCGTGCTGGACGAGGCCGACCAGATGGCCGACATGGGCTTCATGCCGCAGGTCACGGCGTTGCTCAAGCAGGTCGAGCCGGACGGGCAGCGGATGCTGTTCTCGGCGACCCTGGACAAGAACATCGACCGGCTGGTCCGGCAGTACCTGACGGACCCCGTGGTCCACTCCGTCGACCCTTCGCAGGGCGCGGTCACCACGATGGAACACCATGTGCTGTACGTCCTGGACGAGACGGACAAGAAGGAAGTCACCACGCGGATCGCCGCGCGGGACGGCCGGGTGCTGCTCTTCCTGGACACCAAGCGCTCCGTGGACCGGCTGGTCAAGCGGCTGCTGGCGAGCGGTGTACGCGCCTCCGGCCTGCACGGCGGCCGTTCGCAGCCGCAGCGCAACCGGACGCTGGACCAGTTCAAGACCGGGCTGGTCACCTGCCTGGTCGCGACGAACGTCGCGGCCCGTGGCATCCACGTCGACGATCTCGACCTGGTCGTGAACGTCGACCCGCCCGTCGACCACAAGGACTATCTGCACCGTGGCGGGCGCACCGCCAGGGCGGGCGAGTCCGGCAGTGTGGTGACGCTGGTCCTGCCCGAGCAGCGGCGCGAGATGACGCGGCTGATGGCGGACGCGGGCATCGACCCCCAGTCCGCGCGGATCAAGTCGACGGACGAGGAGCTGGAGCGGATCACCGGTGCGCGGGTGCCCTCCGGGGTGGCCGTCACCATCGAGGTGCCGCAGCCGGTCGTCCAGCAGAAGCAGAAGCCCCGGACCTCGCGTCCGGCCCGCAAGAGCACCGGCTCCGGTACGGGCGCGGGCGGCGCGGGCGGCGCGGGCGCCAGGCAGGGCGGCGGCGGTGGCGGCGGTGGCTCCTCGCGGGGCAGCCGTGGTCGGCGCGGCGGCTCCGGCCGGGGTGCCGAGGGCGGTCGGCGTACCGCTGCCTGAGCAGTGAGCTGATACAGCTGGTACGACGGAGCCCGGTGGCGTGTGCCACCGGGCTCCGTCGTGTGGCGGAGACGTGTCGGGACGGTCGTGGCCGGTTAACTTCCGGGAAACTCCCCGCCGTTGTTATTGACGTGTCCATGTCTACGCGCGTCATGATGGGCGCATGCGAATTCCCCCACGTATCGCCACCCTCGGTGGTCTCGCCGCACTGGTCTCGACCCTCCTCGTCGGCGGGGTCACCGCCACCGCCACCGCGGCCCCCGCCGCCGTCGGCAGTATCTGCTACTCCAAGCTGCCGTCCCAGGCGCACACGACGCTCGACCTGATCGCCCGGGGCGGGCCGTTCCCATACTCGCAGGACGGTTCGGTCTTCCAGAACAGGGAGGGCGTCCTGCCGAGCCAGTCGAGCAGCTACTACCACGAGTACACCGTCGTCACCCCCGGCTCCTCCACCCGGGGCGCCCGCCGCATCGTCACCGGGAACAAGACCGACGAGGACTACTACACCGCCGACCACTACGAGTCCTTCTCCCTCGTCAACTACAACTGCTGACCCGAGCGCGGAAGGAGAGGAAAGGTAGCCTTCGCCCATGACAGTGACCTATGTGATCGATGGGGCGGAGGTGACCGGCCTCGACAGCTTCTGGGCGGTCATCGGCGCGGCCGTGAACGGCCCCGGCGGATACTTCGGGCGCAACCTCGACGCGTTGGCGGACTGTCTGCGCGGTGGGTTCGGTACGCCGGACGACGGCGACTTCGTCATCGAATGGCGCGACCACGACCTCTCGCGCCGGGCGCTCGGCACGGAGGAGACCGTACGCGCGCTCCAGCGACGGCTGGAGCGCGCGCACCTCTCGAACAGACCCGCGCTGCGGGAGCGGCTGGAGGCCGCACGGGCCGGGCGCGGCCCGACCGTCTTCGACGAGCTGGTCGAGGTGATCGAGAGCGAGGTCCCCGGGGTGCTCCGGCTCGGCTGAGAGCCTGTCGGGTGGCCCCGGCCGGGTAGCGGACGCGGTCCGGTGCGCGGCGCTCGCTCCGCCTCGGCGCCTGGATTCGTCCTCCGGATGCCGAGCGTGCTTCGAGGCGGAGGAGGGAGTCGACGCGGAGCGTCGGTGACCGACGACAACGCCGGACGGGGGAGCGCGCGCCGGGCCGCCGGCCCGCCGCCCGGTCAGAGGCCACCCGACAGGCTCCGAGGTCCGCCGGGGGTCAGCGGTGGCGGGGGAGCGTGCGCTCCAGCCGCCGCCGCTCCGGTCCGTGCGGTACGTACCGGACGGCGTCCAGCGCCGTCCGGTGGGCGCGGCCCGCCGGGTCCTCGTCGGTCAGGAGCCGCGCCAGCGCCCCGACGGCACGCGGGTCCTGACGCGTCGCCAGCCCCAGCGCGGCCGTCGCCGCCGTGTCCGCGTCCGGGTCGTCGAGCCGGGCCGCCAGCGCCTCGCGCAGCTCGTACGTATCGGCGGCCATCCCCGTCAGCGCCGCGACCGCCCGGTCCCTGACCGAGGTGTCGGCGTCCCGGCTGAGCAGCACCCCCGCCCGTACACAGTCCTCCTGACCGGCCGGCAGGGGGCCGGCCAGCGCCAGCGCGACCCGGCGGCGGACCCCGGCGTCCGGGTGGCCGGTGTGGCGCAGGACCTCGGGGAGCGCGGCCGGATCGCCGTGCCGGCCGAGGGCGGTCACCACCGCGCGCGCCAGCTCGGGTTCGACGGCCCGCCGGGACAGCTCGCACAGCAGCGGCACCGCGCGGGCGGTGAACGGGTCCGCGCCGTCCGGCCCTTCGGCCGCGCCCAGCCGCCCCAGCACCTCGGCGGCGAACGTACGGCGCTGCGGATCGTCGCTCGCGCACCACGCGGCGGCGGACCGGAAGGTCTCCTCGTCGCCTCGGTGCCACAGCGCGGACACGGCCTCGGTCCAGTCGTCCCGCCCGGGGTCCCCGCAGCGCAGCGCCCGCGCCGCCAGCTCCTCGAACGGGGTCCGCACGCCCAGCTCCGCTTCGAGCAGGGTCGCGACGGCCGCGTGGCCCGTCTGCTGCTCCTGGCCGGCCACCGGCGCGCCGTCCCGCAGCAGTTCGACGACGACGGTCACCGAGCCGTCCCGCTCGATCCGGCGCACCACCGTCTCGTACCCCTCGCCGAAGGAGCGGGTCAGCGAGGCGCGCAGCTCGTGTTCCACCTCGCGCGTCATCCAGCGCCGGGCCTCGGCGAGCGCGGCCTCGCACCGCTCGGGGGGCGCGCCCGCGCCGTAGCGCAGCAGGACCCGTACGGTCGCGGTGGAGCCGCGGCGGGCGGCGAGCAGCAGCGGGGACTCGCCCCGGGGGCCGGGGAGCGTGGGGTCGGCGCCGTACTCCAGCAGCGCTTCCGCCGTGTCGGCGAAGCCCTGCTGGACCGCCCAGACCAGGGCGGTCAGGCCGAACGACTCGCGGAGGCCGGGGCGGGCCCCGGCGGCGAGCAGGGCCCGGACGACCTCGGTGTGTCCGCCGCAGGCCGCCGCGCACAGCGGCAGGTCGCCGCCTTCCGGGCCGTCCTCGGGGCCGCTCGGCCGGTTGGGGTCGGCGCCCGCGGTGAGCAGGAGGCGTACGATCCCCGGTTCGTCGCTGACCGACGCGAGATGGAGGACGGTCTGGCCGTCCTCGTCGGCCGCCTCGGCGGGGGCGCCGGTCCGCAGCAGCCGTACGACGGCGTCGTCCGCGCCTCCGTACACCGCTTCGAACAGGTCGTGTACGCCCGCTGTCGGGTCTTTCCTCATGCTTCGACCTTACGTTCGCCCGTGTGAGGCCGTCGTGCGCGTTTTGTCCGGGGCGGCGGTCCTGTGGCGGTCCGTCAGGTGTCGCAGTCCAGCAGCGTTCCGCACAGACCGCACCGGGCGCGGACCCGTCCCCGGACGGGGACCCTGATGCGCTGGAGACAGGTGGGGCAGGGGAACGAGACGCGCAGTCCGTCCGGGAGGCGCTCGAACGTATACGGCGTGGCGGGGTCGGGTGCGGGGTCCGGGCGGTCGAGGGCGTGGCGGCGGTCCCTGGCGTAGCGGCGCCGGACCAGCCGGCCCGCGGTGGTCAGCGGTGGCTGCCGCTCGTCGCGCACCGCCCGGTCCAGCCCTTTCGTATACGACGTGTAGCCCTGCGGGCTGGTGAACCAGACGCGCGGGTCCTCGTCGAACAGGAGCGCGCGCTTGGCCAGGACGTAGCCGAACTCCTCGGGGGTCAGATAGCCGAGCTTCTGGCTGGAGTCGCGGTCCTCGCGATACGCGTCGAGCAGCAGCCAGCCCGCGCCCAGGTAGGCGGCGGCGGTGTCGGTGAGGATCTCGTTGTCATGGGTGCCGGGGAAGCTCAGCCCGAGCCGGTGCAGCAGGACATGGGTGATCTCGTGGGCGAGGGCGGCGCCGATGTCCTGGCGGTGGGTGCGGAAACGGTTGTTCAGTTCGATGAAGTACTCGGGCCCGGCGGCCAGTTCGACGTTGGCCGCGTGTGTCATCTCCCGGAAACTCGCGATCACGCGCGCGTCCGGCAGCTGGAACTGCTGGAGGAGGGTGCGGGCGACGCGCTGGGTGCCCAGATGAAGATCGTCCAGATCGGTGAAGCCGATATCGGCGCGGGCCACGCTCGGGGCGTACCGGGCGAGGGAGTCGGGGGTCAGCCGCCGGTGGAGCGCGGTGATCGAGGCGCGCACCGTGGCCAGATGCGGATAGCCGTGGACGATCTCGCCGCCGCCGTTCGCCATGTCCGTACCCCCGTGCCTTCCGGTGTGCCTTTCGACGCGCTTTCCGACGTGTTTCCGATGTGCTTCGGCGCGCTTCCGGTGTGCCCTCCGACGGCCGGTCGCTCCGGGGCTCATTTTACGGCGGTCCGCCGGGGATCTGCGGGGTGTGCGGGTTCGGACCGTTCGGTCCACCCGGTTCGTCCGATGATCGGGCGGTGGCTGGAATGCATGCTTTTGCTGGCTTGAAAAGGATCTTGTGGTTCAAGTGTTCGCCTCCGCATAATCCGGATCACGCTTTGTTGTCGGGCCCATGCCAACGTGTCGCAGGATGACCAACGCGCGTTGATCGGGCCTTTCGCGTGTAAGTCGTACATCCCCACGCAAACCCCCCATGAAGGGCAAATCGTTGAGCATTCTGGGTGCCATCAAGAGATTCGCGGCAGTCGGCGCGGTTGTTCTCGCGGCTGTCAGTCTTCAGCCCACCACTGCCTCTGCGGCCCCCCAGCCCGTCGTCGGCGGCACCCGCGCCGTGCAGGGCGAGTTCCCGTTCATGGTCCGGCTCTCGATGGGCTGTGGCGGCTCGTTGTACTCGCCGACCGTCGTCCTGACCGCCGCGCACTGCGTGAGCGGATCCGGCAACAACACCAGCATCACCGCCACCGCGGGTGTGGTGGACCTCCAGAGCAGCAGTGCCATCAACGTCAAGTCCACCAAGGTCCTGCGCGCCCCCGGCTACAACGGCTCGGGCAAGGACTGGGCGCTGATCAAGCTCGCCGCCCCGATCAACCAGCCCACCCTGAAGATCGCCACCAACACCACCTACAACACCGGTACCTTCACGGTCGCCGGCTGGGGTGCGGCGATCGAGGACGGCGCCCAGCAGCGCTACATGCTCAAGGCGTCCGTGCCGTTCATCAGCGACGCCACCTGCCGCGCCGCCGGCGGGGCCTACTCCGACCTCATCGCGAGCGAGGAGATCTGCGCCGGATACGCCGCGGGCGGTACGGACACCTGCCAGGGCGACTCCGGTGGCCCGATGTTCCGCAAGGACAACGCCGGTGAGTACATCCAGGTCGGCATCGTGAGCTGGGGCATCGGCTGCGCCCAGGCCGGAAACCCCGGTGTCTACACCGAGGTCTCGACCTTCGCCTCCGCGATAGCCTCCGCCGCCGCGACGCTCTAGTACCCCCCGTCAGTACCCCTGCTGTTGCCCCTGTAATCACTCGCCGGACGGGCTGTCCTCTGCCCGTCCGGCGAGCCACATGTCCGGCGAGCCCGCCGCCGGCTCCAGCACCCACGGCTCGTTGCCGCCCTCGCGCAGCAGCGGGCCGGGTACGACAGCGAGTCCTGCGGGCCCGCCGACCAGTAGCGGCCCAGGCGGGCGCCGTTCACCCAGACGAAGCCCCGGGTCCAGGCGGGCAGGGTGAGCCGGGCGTCGCCCGCCCCCGTGACCTCGAAGGACACCCGGTACAGCCCCGGAGCGCGTCGAGGACGCGCCGCGGCTCCGGTACGTCCGGCAGCTGGCCCTCCTGGCGCGCGACGTCCTGATAGGCGGCGAACACCTCGCGGAAGAGCCAGAACTTCTCGGTGGGCCGCCCCGCCTCGTCGATCGGCGCGTCATAGTCGTACGAGGTGACATCCGGCTGCCGCCCGCCGCCGTTCAGCTCGCCGGAACGGTTGGCGCCCGTGCAGGTTCCACGGGACGTACGTCTCGACACAGTTGAGGCCCATGGCGCGCATCATGGCCAGCCGGGGGTCCCACTGCTCCTCATGGACCCGGAAGCAGTGCAGCGCCCCGACAGCAGCCGTACGGGACGGCCGTCGATCAGAAAGTCCTCGTTCCCCACGGTGAATGCAGCCACTGCTCTCCGCTCCTGTCCCGCTTGTCCGTTTTCCGGTCTCCCGGTGTCCTGGTTGTCCGATGTGGCCCAGCCTCTCCCTCTGGCGGCGGTCCGGTCCATGGACAAAGATCGTTGATGGTTGGACGCAACGGCGCGGACGGCGCGGACAGTGCGGACAGCCCGGACGGTATGGCGGTTGAGGGCGGGGGCGGTACGGATGGGGCAGGCCAGGGCACGGCACGCCGGGGAGCGGCAGCCCCGGGAGCGGCACACCTGGATGAGGTACTTCACACCCAGCCCCGTCCACCACCGGCTCGGGCTCGTCTGCCTCGGCGTCGGACTCCAGCACGGACCGCTGGACACGGTCGGGCCGCGCACCCTCGACCACCATGTCGCCGTCGTCATCAGCACCGGGAGCGGCTGGTTCCGCTCCGCCGACGGACGGCGCGCCGTCGTCACCGCGCCCGCGCTGCTCTGGCTCACCCCCGGCGTCCGCCATCAGTACGGACCCGACCGGTACCACGGCTGGGACGAGAGCTTCGTCGCCTTCACCGGGCCCGCCACCGCCACCTACACCGAACTCGGCTACATCGAGCCCGACCGGCCCGTCGTCCCGCTCTCCGACGCGACCGGCGCGCGGGCCGTCGTCGCCCGGATCGCCCGCGCGGCCCGCCGGGGCAACCCGCTGCTCGAAGTCGAGACCGGCGCCGCCGTACACGAACTCCTGGTCGCGCTGCGCCGGGCGCGCGCCGGGAGCGACACCCTGACCGACCCCGTACTCCAGGCGCTCGCCCGCGACGCCTGCAGCCCGCTCTCCGTCGCCGACCACGCGGCCCGCAACGGTCTGACGCCCGCCGCCCTGCGCGCGGCGGTGCGCCGGGCCGCCGGATGCAGCACCAGGGACTATCTGCTCGGGATCCGGCTGGGCCGCGCCAAGGAGCTGCTGGCCGCCACGGAGCTGCCGGTCGCCGCGGTCGCCCGGCGCGTCGGCTACGACGACCCGGCGTACTTCTCCCGGCTGTTCGCCCGCCGGGTCGGGATGGCCCCCGTACGCTTCCGTGAACAGGAGGCCCGTGCCGTGCGGGGCGCCCCGCGCCGTACCGGGATCCCGCATCCTGATCACCCTACGGGCGCGGCGGCGGGGGCGTCTAAGCTGCCGGACCATGACCACGAGTGACCCCAAAACCGGCGGGAACAGCGCGAAAGAGGGCATCGACGGATCCGTACAGGCGGAGCTGAACCGTCTGCGCGAGTCCATCGACAACATCGACGCCGCCGTCGTCCACATGCTCGCCGAACGCTTCAAATGCACCCAGCAGGTCGGCGTGCTCAAGGCCGAACACCGGCTCCCGCCCGCCGACCCGGCCCGTGAGTCCCGGCAGATCACCCGGCTGCGCGAGCTGGCGGAGAACGCCCGGCTGGACCCGGCCTTCGCCGAGAAGCTGCTGAACTTCATCATCGCCGAGGTCATCCGGCACCACGAGACGATCGCGGGCGAGGCCCGCGACGGCGAGTGCTGATCAACTGGACGCCGTCCACTGCACGCTGATCGACTGGACGCCGTCCACTGCACGCTGGTCGACTGAATACTGATCCACTGACGCTGGTCTGCTGAACACTGATCCGCCGAACGCCGCGATCCACCGAGGCCGGGCCCCGCTGCGCTGCCCGGGGGCCATCGGGCAGCATGGCCCCATGTCCGTACTGACGCGCGACGAAGCGCAGAGCCGAGCCACTTTTCTCGACGTCCACCACTACACGATCGCCCTCGACCTGACCACCGGCGAGGACACCTTCGACTCCACCACCGCCATCCGGTTCACCGCGCGGGCGGCCGGGGACACCTTCGTCGAGCTGAAGCCGGCCACCCTGCGCTCCGTCACCCTCGACGGCCGGACGCTGGACCCGGCGGAGCTGACCGGGAACCGGCTCGCGCTGACGGGCCTCGCGGAGGGTGAACACGAGCTGCGGGTTGACGCGGCAATGGCGTACTCCCGCACGGGCGAGGGGATGCACCGCTTCACCGATCCGGCGGACGGCGAGACCTATGTGTACACGCAGCTGTTCCTGGACGACGTGCAGCGCGTCTTCGCCGCCTTCGACCAGCCGGACCTGAAGGCGGTCTTCGAGCTGACCGTCACCGCGCCCGACGAGTGGACCGTGCTCGGCAACGGGATCGCGGAACGGACCGACGAGGGCGGCGCGGGAAGCGCGCGCTGGACCCTCGCCCCCACGCTCCCCCTCTCCACCTACCTCGTCGCCGTGGCCGCGGGCCCCTGGCACTCCGTACGCACCGAACACGCCGGACTGCCCTTCGGCCTCCACTGCCGCCGCTCCCTCGCCCCCCACCTCGACGCCGACGAGCTCTTCGACATCACCCGCGCCTGCTACGACCGCTACCACGAGAAGTTCGAGGAGCCCTACCCCTTCGACTCGTACGACCAGGCCTTCGTCCCCGAGTTCAACGCGGGAGCCATGGAGAACCCCGGACTGGTCACCTTCCGCGACGAGTTCGTCTACCGCTCCGCCGTCACCGAGACCGAGCGGCAGACCCGCGCCGTGGTCATCGCCCACGAGATGGCCCACATGTGGTTCGGCGACCTGGTCACGCTCGCCTGGTGGGACGACATCTGGCTCAACGAGTCCTTCGCCGAGTACATGGGCTACCAGACCCTCACCGAAGCCACCCGCTTCGCCGACACCTGGGTCGACTTCGGCATCGGCCGCAAGTCCTGGGGGTACGACGCCGATCAGCGCCCCTCCACCCACCCCGTCGCCCCCGACCCGGACGCCGTCCCCGACACCGCGTCCGCGCTCCTCAACTTCGACGGCATCTCCTACGCCAAGGGCGCCTCCGCGCTGCGCCAGCTCGTCGCCTGGCTCGGCGAGAAGGACTTCCTCGCCGGCATCAACATCCACTTCGCCCGGCACCGGTTCGCCAACGCCACCCTCGCCGACTTCCTCGACTCGCTCGCGGCGGCCACCGACCGCGATGTCCACACCTGGGCCGCCCAGTGGCTCCGTACCACCGGGGTCGACACCCTCACCCCCGGGACCACGGTCACCGAGGGCGCCTGGGCGCTCGATGTCGTACGGGACGGCAGCCGCCCGCACCGGATCGGGGTCGGTACCTACGATGTCGACACGGCGGACACCGCGGACCCGGTCCGGCTCGTCGCCCGCGACCGGTTCGCACTCGACCTGCCGACGGCCGGGCCCACCATCCGCCGGGGCCGCCGCCCCGCCCTCGTCGTCCTCAACGACGGCGACCTCACCTACGCCAAGGTCAGGCTCGACCCCGAGTCCTGGGACACCGCCCTGCGCGCGCTCTCCGGAATCCCCGACGCGCTCACCCGCGCCGTCCTCTGGAACGCCGCCCGCGACATGGTCCGCGACGGCCTGCTCGAACCCGCCGCCTACCTCGACGCCGCCCGCACCCACCTCCCGCACGAGACCGACCTCGCCCTCGTCCAGGGCGTCCTCGGCTTCGCCTCCGGCCAGATCGCCGACCGCTACCTCCGTACGGAGGACAGGCCCGCCGCCCTCGCCACGCTCACCGCCCTCTGCCGCGACCTCATCCGCCGCACCGAGGACGGCCGCGCCCCCGGGCTGCGCCTCACCGCCGTACGCCACCTCGCCGACGCCGCCGCCCAGCCCGACGTCCTGCGGGACTGGCTCGGCTCGGACAGCGTCCCCGGCGGGCCCGAACTCGACCCCGAGCTGCGCTGGCGCGTCCTCACCCGGCTCGCCGTGCTCGGCGCCGTCGACGCCACCGCCATCGAGGCCGAACTCGCCCGCGACCCCAGCGCCACCGGCCAGGAAGGCGCCGCCCGCTGCCTCGCCGCCCTGCCCGACCCCGCCGCCAAGGCCGCCGCCTGGGCCCGGCTCTTCGCCTCCGACGACCTCTCCGCCTACCTGTTCAGCGCCACCGCGCAGGGCTTCTGGCAGCCCGAACAGGCCGACCTCGTCGCCGCGTACGTCCCCCGCTACTACCCCGAGGCCATCGCCCTCGCCGCCCGCAGGGGCCCCGCCATCGCCGACGCGGCCGGACGCTACGCCTTCCCGCTGACCGCCGTGGACGAGGAGTCGCTGCGCCTCGGCCTGGAATACCTGGACGGTACGGAGATGATCCCGGCCCTGCGCCGCAAGCTCACCGACCAGCTGGACGACCTGCGCAGGGCGCTGCGGGTCCGTACGGGCTGAGCCGCTCCCGTACCCGAATCGCTCGGCTCTTGTCCGTCGCCCCGGTAAACCCCGGGGCGACGGCGTTTATCAGCCTTTTCACGCCGGGCTCGGTGCGCGCCCATACCTCTTGCCGCTCCGGATCGTTGTGCCTCACTGGAACGACCTGTGCAATGACTCGTGGAAGGCAGCACTCCGCCGATGACCGCTCAGCTCAACGACCTCGACCAGCCCCACGACCTGGTGGGCGTCGGCATCGGCCCGTTCAACCTCTCGCTCGCGGCCCTCGCGGACGGTATGCGCCGCCCCGGCGGCCCCCTCGCCGCCGTCTTCTACGACCAGAGCGCCGCCTTCCGCTGGCACCCCGGGCTGCTCATCGACGGCGCCACCCTCCAGGTCCCCTTCCTCGCGGACCTGGTCACCCTCGCCGACCCCGCCAGCCGCTGGTCGTTCCTCAGCTACCTCAAGACCCGCGACCGGCTCTTCCCCTTCTACTTCGCCGAGCGCTTCCACATCCAGCGCGCCGAGTACGACGCCTACTGCCGCTGGGTCAGCGAGCAGCTCCCCGCGCTGCGCTTCGGCCACCAGGTCGACGCCGTCCGCTGGAACCCCGAACGCGACCTCTTCGAGGTCGACTTCACCCAGCTCGACCGGGACGGCGAGGTCGAGGCGCTGGGGCGCGCGTACACCCGTAACGTCGTGCTCGGCATCGGCACCGAGCCGTACGTCCCCGACCCGCTCCGGCCGCTCATCGAAGCCCCGGCCGTCCCCGTCATCCACTCCGCCGACTACCTCGCCCACCGCGAACGGCTGCTCGCCGCCGGGCACATCACCGTCATCGGATCGGGGCAGTCCGGGGCCGAGGTCTTCCTCGACCTGCTGCGCGCCCGCCCCGCCGGGGCCGAGCGGATCCACTGGCTGGCCCGTACGGAAGCCTTCGCGCCCATGGAGTACTCCAAGCTCGGCCTGGAGCAGTTCACCCCCGACTACACCCGCTACTTCCACGCCCTGCCCGAGCACGCGCGCGACGATCTCCTCCCGCGTCAGTGGCAGCTCCACAAGGGCATCGACGCCGACACGATCGCCGCCATCCACGACGAGCTGTACCGGCGCACGCTCCACGGCGGCTGGCCCGACGCCGTCCTCACCCCCGGGGTCTCGGTCCGTACGGCCGGGCGCGTCGCCACCACCAGGATCGAGCTCCACCTCGAACACGGCAGACAGGCCACCCGCTCCCGGCTCACCACCGACGCCGTCGTCCTCGCCACCGGCTACCGGGAGCGCTCGCCCGACCGGCTGCTGGCCGGGCTCGACCCGTACATGCGCAGGGATGCCGCCACCCGCGCCCGGATCGACCAGCACCACCGGCTCGTACTCGATCCGAGCGTCACCGGCTCCGTCTACGTGCAGAACGCGGAGCGCCACAGCCACGGCGTCGGAGCCCCCGACCTCGGGCTGGCCGCCTGGCGCAGCGCCACCATCCTCAACCACCTCACCGGCGGCGAGCCCTACCCGCTGCCCCGGCGCACCGCGTTCACCAGCTTCGGGCTCGACGGACGGGACCGGACCCGCACGGTGCCCGCACCGAGGGGTCTGGTCCCGCTCAGCGAAGTCCGCTGAACCGGTGGTCACCCAGGTCAGAAGACCGGCGTGCCGTCCCGCGTCAGCTTCCAGTCCACCGAGGCGAACGACGCGGGGTCGATCGTGCCCGCCGCCCGCACCCAGGCGATGATCGTGTTGCGGATCTCGTCCGAGTTGGCCCACAGCTGGCGCGTCGAGGCGATCCCGGGGAAGTTCCCGCCCCCGCTCGCCCGGTAGTTGTTCACCGCCAGGACGAAGGACGCGGCCGGGTCCAGCTCCTTGCCCCCGTGGCGCAGGTTCACGATCCGCGAACCCGCGGGCCTGGCGATGTCGATCTCGTACGTCAGCCCCGACACCACGTCGTAGTTGTAGTCAGGGATACCGTCCGCGTTCGTCAACTTGGCGGTGTCCACCGCCGCGCCCGCGGCCGTCTGCACGTAGTACTTCGCGGAGAACTCCAGATAGGCCCTGATCTGCGCGCCCGTCACGAGCCGCGCCTCCAGGGTGTTCTCGAAGAGGTACAGCCCCGCCGCGTCCTTGAGGGTCACCTCGCCCGCCGGGATCCTCGCCGTACGGGAGAAGCACGAGGCCTGCGACAGCACCGGCAGCGCCGCCCACTCGCCACCCGCGAGCGCGGCCTTCACGGTCTCGGCCTGGACATGGTTGATCAGGTCGATGATCGGCTCGTCCTTCCACGGCGCGTCCACGGTGGACATCGCGGTGGTGGAGGTGCCGATCACCTGGTTGACGTACGCGACGACCTTGCGCTGCTCGTCCGCGAGCAGCTTGACGATCTTCTTGTCCTCGTCGACCGTGTTGGCGTTGAGGACCCTGGCGCCGGCCTTCTCGACCGTCCAGCGGCCCCGCTCCCACACCACGTCGAAATCGAAGAGCGTCAGCCGCTGCCCCCACTTGAGCGGCTCGGACAGGACGACGTCCTTGCCGGTCTTCTTGTTGGTCACCCGGTGCTCGGGGATCTCGACATGCGCGTGCCCGACCAAGATCGCGTCGATGCCCGGCACCTGCTCCGCCACCAGCCCGGCCGCGTTCTCGACGTACGGCACCTGGTCGCCGTACGACGACGTACCGCTCGAACCCGAGTGCGCGGAGACGATGACGACGTCGGCGCCCATGGAGCGCAGCTTCGGCACCCACTTCGCCGCCTGCTCCTCCAGCCCGGGGAACGTCATCTTCCCCTGGACGTTGGCCTTGTCCCAGATCGCGATCCCGGGGTTGGTCAGCCCGAGGACGGCGACCTTCACCTCATGGCCGTGCGGGGTCCGCAGCCGCTTGATCACGTACGGCGGGAAGGCGGGCTTGAGGGTCTTGGCGTCCAGCGCGTTGGCGCCGAGCAGCGGGAAGTGGCACTGCTCCTCGAACTTGCGCAGCACCGGGATGCCGTAGTTGAACTCGTGGTTGCCGAGCGCCGCCGCGTCGTAGCCGATCGCGTTCATCGCCTGCGCCATCGGGTGCACCGGGCCGTGCTTGGCGGTGATCGGGTCGATCTTCGCGTAGTAGTACGAGAGCTGGGTGCCCTGGATGGTGTCGCCCGCGTCGATCAGCAGGGTGTTCCGCCGGCCCTTCTCCTCGCGGACGTTGTTGACCAACGTGGAGATCTTGGCGAGCCCGACGTCGTTGTGGGCGGCGTCGTCGAACTCCTTGTCCGTGAAGTAGTCCCAGTTGAAGACATTGCCGTGCAGGTCCGTCGTGCCCATCACGGTGAACGAGTACCGCTTGCGCGGACGCCCGTGGACAGGCCCGTGGCCGGCGGCCTCGGCGGGCATCGCCGCTCCTCCCACCAGCGCCACCCCGGCACCGGCGGCAGCCGAGCTGCCCAGGAACGTCCTTCGATTCAGCGGCATTTCTTCTCCCTTGATCCATCGGTCCCGTCGCGCGACGGCCCACCCGCCCGGCGTATCGCACAACGCGCGTAGATTCTGGCTCAAAGAGGATGGGGAGCAACACCCCCGCAGGGTTTCGATCAGGTGACTGCCAGAGGTCGCGCGCCGGTCGGGGGACCCGGTTGTCGTACCCGGGTGCGAGAGTGTTCCCAGTCGGCCGTGGAGCGCGGACCGTGATGTCGTACGTACGAGGGAGCCCTGCCGTGACCATCGACGCATACCCCGCCCAGGCCGCGCCCTACGGGACCCCGGAGACACCCAGGGTCGCCGTGCGCGGTGAGGCGCGGCTGGAAGTCGACCCCGAAATCGCCAGAATTACCGTCACCGTGGGCGCCAGGGGGACCGACCGGCGGGCCGCGCTCGACGACCTCACCCGCCGCAACACCTATGTTCTCGCGATGATCAAGTCTTATGGCGCGGCGGTCGAGAAAGTGGAGACCGGCGCTTTCTCCATCAGTCCGGAACTCGCCAAACATGGCCGGGGCGAACGTATTCGCGCCTATCACGGTCGTGTACATCTCAATGTCGAGCTGAACGATTTCACCGCCCTCGGCGAACTCACCACCCGGCTCGCCGATCTCGAACTCACCGCGGTCAGCGGCCCCTGGTGGGGGTTGCGCCCCGACTCGCCCGCGCACGGCGAGGCCCGCCGCCAGGCGGTCGGGGAAGCCGTCCAGCGGGCCCGTGAGTACGCGGAGGCGCTCGGGGCGCGGCTCGCCGCACTGGTGGAGCTGGCCGACCTCGGCGCGGAGAACGCGGTGGCGTACGGAATGCCCGCCGCTCCCGGCGGAATGCGCCGGTCCGCGGCGTACGGAACGGCCCCATCGGAGGAGGCGGCCCCCGCGCTCGATCTCGAACCGCAGCGCCAGTCGGTCTACGCGCAGGTCAACGCGCGATTCACAATGACGCCGCCCAATCTGAACGGCTGAAGTTCATCAGGAGCGGTCCCGCGCACAATGAACACTTGTCAATAACCCTTCAATGGAAGGTTGTTGAGTAGTCATGCACCGATAATTCCCTACCCGTCGGTAAGCTCTAGGCTCGATATATGCGCCGAGCAAAGATCGTCTGTACCCTGGGGCCCGCCACCGACTCGTACGACCAGATCAAGGCATTGGTCGAAGCCGGAATGGACATCGCCCGCCTCAACCTCAGCCACGGCGGCTACGCCGAGCACGAGGAGCGCTACCAGCGCGTACGCAAGGCGGCCGAGGAGACCGGCCGCAGCGTGGGGGTCCTCGTCGACCTTCAAGGTCCGAAGATCCGCCTCGGCCGTTTCCGCGAAGGTCCCGTACTCCTTGAACGCGGCGACGAGTTCACGATCACCGTCGAGCCCCTCGAAGGCGACCGCACCATCTGCGGTACCACCTACGACGGGCTCGCCGCGGACGTCACCGCCGGGGAGCGCATCCTCGTCGACGACGGCAAGGTCACCCTCGAAGTGACCTCCGTCGAAGGCCCCCGCGTCCACACCCTGGTGATCGAGGGCGGCATGGTCTCCGACCACAAGGGCCTCAACCTCCCGGGGGTCGCCGTGTCCGTCCCCGCGCTCTCCGCGAAGGACATCGAGGACCTCCGCTGGGCGCTGCGCACGGGCGCCGATGTCATCGCCCTCTCCTTCGTACGCGGCGGGGCGGACATCGCCGACGTACACCGCGTCATGGACGAGGAGCACCGGCGGCTCCCGGTGATCGCCAAGATCGAGAAGCCCCAGGCCGTCGAGAGCATCGAGGACATCGTCGCCGCCTTCGACGGCATCATGGTCGCCCGGGGGGACCTCGGCGTCGAGATGCCCCTGGAGCAGGTGCCGATCGTGCAGAAGCGCGCGATCAAGCTGGCCAGGCGCAACGCCAAGCCGGTCATCGTCGCCACCCAGATGCTCGACTCGATGATCGACAACTCCCGGCCCACCCGCGCCGAGGCGTCCGACGTAGCCAACGCGGTGATCGACGGTACGGACGCGGTGATGCTCTCCGGCGAGACCAGTGTCGGCAAATACCCCGTCGAGACGGTCAGGACGATGAGCCGCATCGTCGAGGCGGCGGAGGAGGACCTCCTCGCCAAGGGGCTGCCCGCCCTCACCGAGCGCACCAAGCCCCGCACCCAGGGCGGCGCGGTCGCCCGCGCGGCGGCGGAGATGGGCGACTTCCTCGGCGCGAAGTTCCTGGTCGCCTTCACCCAGTCGGGCGACACCGTCAAACGGCTCTCCCGCTACCGCTCCCCGATCCCCCTGCTCGCCTTCACCCCCGACCCGGCCACCCGCGCCCAGCTCAACCTGACCTGGGGCGTGGAGGCGTTCCTCGGCCCGCACGTCGACTCCACCGACGCGATGGTCGACCAGGTCGACGAACAGCTCCTGAGGATCGGCCGCTGCGCCAAGGGCGACATCGTCGTCATCACGGCGGGCTCCCCGCCGGGCGTCGCGGGCACCACCAACCTGGTACGCGTCCACCACATCGGCGAGGACGACAGCCCGAAGTGACGGGGTGACCCCCGGCAACGAGAAAGCGGATGTTCACCAGGGTGAACATCCGCTTTCCGCTTCGGTACCGGGTGCGGGACTCGAACCCGCAAGCCCTCACGGGCAGAGGTGTTTGAGACCTCCGTGTATACCGTTCCACCAACCCGGCTCGGCGCGTGCGAGGAAGTGTACCGGGTCATCGGACCTTGGCGCCTCTGGGTACGCTCAGGGGGAGCAGAACCCTGCCTGGAACGAGGAGCCCCCGTGACCGCCCCCGAGTCGCCCCAGCCCGTAGACGATGACGACAAGTCGCACGTCCCGCCGCTGACGACGCGAGTCGTCATCGCCGAGGACGAGGCGCTGATCCGCCTCGATCTGAAAGAGATGCTTGAGGAAGAGGGCTACTCGGTCGTCGGTGAGGCCGGTGACGGCGAGCAGGCCGTGGAGCTGGCGCGGGAGCACCGGCCGGATCTGGTGATCCTGGACGTGAAGATGCCGGTGCTGGACGGGATCTCCGCCGCCGAGAAGATCGCGGAGGAGTCCATCGCGCCGGTGCTGATGCTGACCGCGTTCTCGCAGCGCGATCTGGTCGAGCGGGCCCGGGACGCCGGGGCCATGGCGTATCTGGTGAAGCCGTTCAGCAAGAGCGATGTGGTGCCGGCCATCGAGATGGCGGTGTCGCGGTTCGCGGAGCTGAAGACGCTGGAGAAGGAAGTCGCGGACCTGTCGCTGCGGCTGGAGACCCGCAAGCTGGTCGACCGCGCCAAGTCGGTGCTCCAGACGCAGTACGGCCTGTCGGAGCCGGCGGCGTTCCGCTGGATCCAGAAGACGTCGATGGACCGCCGGATGTCGATGCAGCAGGTCGCCGAGGCGGTCATCGAGGACGCGGCGGAGAAGAAGGCGGGCGGCAAGAGCCAGTAGTTCGGCCCGCGGGGTACGGCGAGAGGCCCGGCGCACCGTTTCGTACGGTGTGCCGGGCCTCCTCGTTTCCGTACGGCTCAGTCCTCGCCCAGATATGCCTTGCGCACGGACTCGTCGTGCAGCAGGTCCTGGCCCGTGCCCGAGAGGACGACCTTGCCGATCTCCATGACATGACCCTGGTCGGCCAGGGACAGGGCCGCCTGGGCGTTCTGCTCGACCAGCAGGATGGTCGTGCCCTGGGCCTTCAGCTCGACGATGGTCTCCATGATCTTCTGCATCATGATCGGGGAGAGGCCCATGGAGGGCTCGTCCAGCATCAGCAGCTTGGGCTGCGACATCAGGGCGCGTCCCATGGCGAGCATCTGCTGCTCACCGCCGGAGAGGGTGCCCGCCGCCTGCTTCCTGCGCTCCCCGAGGATGGGGAAGAGGTCGTAGGCGCGCTGGATGTCCTTTTCGATACCGGGCTTGTCGGTCCGCAGAAACGCTCCGAGCTGGAGGTTCTCCGTGATCGTCAGCCGGGGGAAGATATGCCTGCCCTCGGGGGAGTGGGCCAGCCCCAGCGCGACGATCTTGTGGGCGGGGACCCCGTTGAGGGGCTTCCCGTCGAAGACGATCCGGCCCGCGGTGGGCTTGAGGAGCCCGGAGAGGGTCCGCAGCGTGGTGGTCTTGCCCGCGCCGTTCGTCCCGATGAGGGTGACGATCTGGCCGGCCTCGACGCTGAAGGAGATGCCCTTGACGGCCTCGATCTTGCCGTAGGCGACCTTGAGGTCCTCGACCTCCAGAAGTGCGGTCACTTCGCGTCCCCTTCCGAACCGGTGCTGCTGGTGGTGCCATCGGATCCGCCGGGGCTGTCGGCCGGGACTGCGTCGGCGACGGCCTCCGCGGCCCGTGCCTCCGCCGCCTCGACCTCGGCCACTTCCTCCGCGCCGGGCGCGTTCTCCATGGGGGTGCCGAGATAGGCGGCGACCACCCGCTCGTCGCCCTGTACCGCTTCCGCGGTCCCTTCGACGAGCTTCTCGCCCTGGACGAGACAGGCGACCCGGTCGCACAGATTGAAGATGAACCGCATGTCGTGCTCGATGACGAGCACCGCGATCCCCTGGTCCCGGATGGCGAGGACCAGCTCCTCGGTGACCCGTGTCTCCTGCGGGTTCATCCCGGCGGTGGGCTCGTCGAGGAGCAGCAGACCGGGCTCGCTCGCCAGCGCGCGGGCGATCTCCAGCTTGCGCTGGTCGCCGTAGGGCAGATTGCGGGCGAGCTGGTCGGCCTTGTCCTGGAGCCCGATGAACTCCAGCAGCTCCATGGCGCGCTCGTGGGAGGCGGCCTCGGCACGTTTGAAACCGGGGCCGCGCAGAAGCGCGGACCAGAGACCTTCCTTGGTCCTGGTGTGACGTCCGACGAGGACGTTCTCCAGGACGGTCATATTGGCGAAGAGCCGGATGTTCTGGAAGGTACGGGCGATGCCCGCCTGGGTGACGAGGTGGGGCTTGGGCGGCAGGACGGTGCCCTTGTAGCTGACGGTGCCCTCGGTCGGTACGTACAGACCGGTCAGGCAGTTGAAGAACGTCGTCTTCCCGGCGCCGTTGGGGCCGATGAGGCCGACGATCTCGCCCGCGTTGACGGTGAGGTCGACCGAGCGCACGGCGGTGAGACCGCCGAACCGCATCGTGACGCCGCTGGCGTCCAGCACGGTCGTGCCCGTGCCCTTGGCGGCAGTTGTGGTGGTCATGTCGTTCACGCCCCCGCCTTGGCGGTGCTGACGCCCGCACCCGGTGTGGTGTCCGGTGCGTCGGACTGGTCGGTGTCATGGAATTCCAGCTGCGCGCGCCGGTTGGCGATGAGGCCCTCCGGACGGAAGCGCATCAGCAGGATCAGCGCGATACCGAAGCCGAGAAGCTGGTAGTCCTGGAGGAACTGGAGCTTCGCGGGGATCAGGTAGAGCAGCGACGCGCCGAGCAGCGGCCCGGTGATGGTGCCCATGCCGCCGAGGATGACCGCGGCCAGCAGGAACGCGGAGTTGGGCGGCACCGGCCCGGCGAAGACGTACATCTCCGGTACGACGGTGTGCTGGACGTGCGCCTGTACGGTGCCGGCGAGACCGGCCAGGGTGGCGCCGAGGGCGAAGGCGATCAGCTTGACGCGGAAGCCGTTGATGCCCATGGCGGTGGCGGCGGTCTCGTCCTCGCGGATGGCGACCCAGGCGCGGCCGATACGGGAGTCGCCCGCGCGGCTGAAGACGATCACCACGAGGACCATGGCGAGCAGCATCAGCAGGTAGTAGTTGGCGTACGCGCCCAGCTCGAAGCCGAGGACGGTGTGGGACTCGCCGAAGTTGTACCCGAAGAACTCCAGGTCGGGAATGTTCGGTACGCCGTTGGGGCCGTTGGTGATCCGGGGTCCCGAGACGCCGTCGAGATTGCCGACGGCGATGCGGAAGATCTCCCCGAACCCGAGGGTGACGATGGCGAGGTAGTCGCCGCGCAGCCGCAGGGTCGGTGCGCCGATGAGGACGCCGAAGATCAGGGAGACCACGGCGCCGGTGAGGACCGCCGCCCAGAAGGGGAAGCGCACGTCGAACACGGACGCGGTCGTGCCGGAGACGAGCGCGGCGGTGTAGGCGCCGACGCCGAGGAAGGCGACGTACCCGAGGTCGAGCAGTCCGGCGAGGCCGACGACGATGTTCAGACCGAGCGCGACGGTGGCGAAGATGAGGATGTTGACCGCGATCAGCGTGTACTGGTCGGTGCTCTGGGTGAAGGGGAACGCGGCGGCGGCGACGAACGCGGCCGAGACCGCGATCATCCGGTACTTGCTGGTGAGGCCGTTGAGCCGGGCGATCAGCCCGGCCCGGAAGAAGCCGATGGCCGCGAAGATCACCGTGATGAGGTAGCCGGTGAAGAGTTCGGCGTACTCGGTGTCGATGCCGTACGTGAAGGTGGACAGCCCGAGGGCGAAGACCGCGACGATGATCAGGATCTCGGCCCAGGAGGGCAGCTCCCGCGGGCGCCTGGCCTGCCGGGTGTCGTCGGGGAGCCCGAGGAAGAAGGTCGCGACGACCGGGACGGCGGAGGCCGCGGCGGCGACGTAACCGCCCGGTTCGAGATTGATCAGCCCGCCCAGCTCGACGGCGATGGCGATCAGGGTGAACCAGGTGGTGCCGAGGGCGCCGAGCGCGAGGTACTGGAGCGCCTTGGTCGACCCCGTGGGGGTGAGCCAGCGCAGGCCCTTGACGTCCAGCGCGGACAGCGCGAAGAGCGCGACGAGCAGGCCCGCGATCAGGGTGAGGACCTGGAGACCGCCGGGGTACCCGTAGACCGTGAGGTCACCGGGGAAGTCGGAGGTGTACGTCCAGGCGAGGAAGGTGCTGGCCACGGTGGCGATACCACCGGCGAGGGTGAGCAGGCGCAGCTGCTCGGCGCGGCCTGTTGCCTTGTCGGTCATCGCGCTCACGCCCGATCCGCGACGCGCTCGCCGAGCAGACCTTGGGGCCTGACCAGGAGGACGACGATAAGGAGTACGAAGGCCCAGACGTTGGCCCAGGCGCCGCCGCCGAGCTGCTGCATGCCGGGGATCTCCTCGATGTAGGCGATCGACAGGGCTTCGGCGAGGCCGAGCACGATACCGCCGACCATCGCTCCGTAGATGTTGCCGATACCGCCGAGGACCGCGGCGGTGAACGCCTTGAGACCGAGGAGGAAGCCCATCTCGAAGTTGATCTGGCCCTTGTCGAGCCCGTAGGCGACGGCCGCGACCGCGGCGAAGGCGGCGCCGATGGCGAAGGCCATCACGATGATGCGGTCGGTGTTGATCCCCATCAGCTTGGCGGTGTCCCGGTCCTGGGACGTGGCCTGCATGGCGCGGCCGGTGCGGCTCTTCGAGACGAAGATGCCGAGGATCAGCATGCAGAGCGGGGCGATGACGAAGAGGAAGGCGTCGGCGCGCTGGATGTACAGGTTGCCGGTCAGCTGGAAGGACTCGCCCTGGAACTCGGGGAAGCTGAGAGCCTTCTTGGCGTCCGGGTAGAACGCCCAGATGAGCTGCTGGAGCGTGATGGACAGGCCGATCGCGGTGATCAGCGGAGCCAGCCGGGGTGCCCCGCGCAGCGGGCGGTAGGCGAAACGTTCCGCCGCAGTGGCTACGGTGACGGAGGCTATGGCGCCGCCTATGATCATGAGCGGTATCGCCACCACCAGTGGGGTGCCGCTGGGCAGTACCCACGTATAGGTGGCGAGGGCGCCGAAGCCCCCGATCATGAAGATCTCGCCATGGGCGAAGTTGATGAGCTGGACGATGCCGTAGACCATGGTGTACCCGATGGCGATCAAGCCATAGAGAGCGCCGAGGGCCAGGCCGTTGGCCAGCTGTTGCGGCAGTTCGTTCACCGCAGGGCCTCCGATGAGCGTGTCGGATGTGACACCGCGCGAGGGCGCTGTTGCGCCCTCGCGCGGGTTCGGTCGGGTGGTACGTGCGGTGCCGTGGGGTCGCGGCCGGATTGTCCGGCGCGGGTGGGTCAGTCCTCGAACGTGGCGCTCTTGACGTCCGTCCAGGCGCCGTTGACCACCTTGTATACGGTGAGCTGCTTGTTCGTGGTGTCGCCGTACTTGTCGAAGGAGACCTTGCCGGTCACACCGTCGAACGCGACCTTGGAGGTGGCCTCGGTGACCTTGGCGCGGGCGTCGTCGGGGAGCTTGCCGCCGTTCGCGGCGACGACGGCCTTGACGGCCTGGACGACGGTCCAGGCGGCGTCGTACGAGTAACCGCCGTAGGCCGCGTAGGCGTCCTTGTAGTTGGCGGCCTTGTAGTCGGTGATGAACTTCTTGGCGGTGTCGAGCTTCTCCACCGGGTAGCCGATGGAGGTGGCGAAGTCACCGTCGTTGGACTCGCCGGAGGCCGAGATGAAGTTCGGGTCGTAGACGCCGTCGCCGCCCATGACGGGGATCTTCGCGCCGGTCTTCTTGATCTGGTCGGAGAGCAGACCGCCCTCGGGGTACTGGCCGCCGAAGTAGACGGAGTCCGCGCCGGAGGACTTGACCTTGTCGGCGGTGCTGGAGAAGTCGGTCTCCTTGACCGTGACATGGTCGGTGCCGACGACCGTGCCGCCGAGGCGCTTGAACTCCGCGGCGAAGATCGAGGCGAGACCCGCGCCGTAGGTCTGCTTGTCGTCGACGACGAAGACCTTCCGCTTCTTGGCGTCGTTGTAGTAGTACTGCGCGGCGAACTTGCCCTGGACGACATCGGTCGCGGCGGTGCGGAAGTAGGTCTGGAACGGCCGCTTGTAGTCGCCCGTGCCCCAGTTGTCGCCCTGGCTGAGCGCCGGGTTGGTGTTGGCGGGGGAGACCTGGAGCAGGTTCGCCGAGTTGAAGACGCCCTGCATCGACTGGGCGACACCGGAGTTCAGCGGGCCGACGACGCCGAGGACGTCCTTCTCGCCCACGAGCTTGGTGGCGTTGGCCTGGCCGGAGGCCGGGACGGCCTGGTCGTCGAGGGCCTCGATCTTGAACTCGACGCCGGGGACCTCGTTGGTCTTGTTCGCCGTCTTGGCGGCGAGGTCGACGGAGTTCTTGATGCCCTGGCCGAGCGCGGACAGCGATCCCGTGAGCGGTGCGTCGACACCTATGACGACGGTGATCCTGTCGCTGTCACCGGTGCTCTTGCCCTCGTCGCGAGAGCCACAAGCGGTGAGGGTGAGCGCTCCTGTGGTGATCACGGAGGTGAGGATGAGCAACGAACGGTGTCGCACGGGCGAGTCCTTTCCCTGGTGCGGCCTCCTCTGATGAGGTGCCGTTGCGGTCGCCGAGTTGTACGTCTCGGTGGTGTGCGCGTTGGTACAGGCCTGGCAGGTCGCGGTGACTGGCCGTGACTCTAAGCGCAGGGTGGGGGAGGTGTGGAGGAGCGGGAGCAGGATGTGACTGTCTTGTTATGCCAAGAACAAAGATGGAGGGTTATAACTTGGATACTTAGGACATTTCGTCAATTCTGGGCCTGCTCGCATAGTGAGAACGTGCAGTTCCGCTAAGGGGTTTGAGCTTTTTTACTCCTGTCGCCGGATTCGGGCACGGCGAAACATGGAGGCGGCTACGCGGGTGCGGAAGCGGACGGCCGGGGTGGGGAAACAGGCGGTGTCCGGATTTCCGTTCACCTCGATGTTACGCAGGGTGACTTCGAGCGTGACATGAACGACGTGAAGTAGGGGCGGGTTCGGCCGGGGGCGCGCCAGTTCTCCGTACTGCCGGTGGCACCGCCGAGCGCGGCACACCGTTCCTTCTACGAGACCAGTGAGGCGCGCGGTTCGGCCGGGATGGTGCGATGCGGGGCGGGGCGCCGGAGGCTTCCGCGCCGCGCTCATCGGCGCAGGCGGTCACGGCCGCGCGCAGGAGGAGGGCGCGGCACACGCTCCTCGCGGGGCTGCGCTGCCCGGCCGGACTCATGTCGGCACGGTAGGTGTTGCCCGCCGTACGGACAAGGGGTACGACGAGAACCGGCCGGGCACGCGCTGCGGACGGGACGTACCCCGTCGGGCTGCCGCCGTCGGTCCTACCGCGCGGGGTCGGTCTTCGCCGGGCCGCTCTTCGCCGGGCCGGTCGGGTCGCCGGGGCCGGCGTCGCGCAGCAGGCAGGTGAGCCGGGCCGTGCAGACCCGCTTGTCCCGCTCGTCGGTGATGACGATCTCGTACGTCGCGGTGGAGCGCCCCCGGTGCACAGGCGTCGCCACGCCCGTGACCAGCCCGTCGCGCACGCCCCGGTGGTGGGTGCAGTTGAGGTCCACGCCCACGGCGATCTTGGTGACGCCGCCGTGCAGCATCGAGCCGACCGAGCCCAGGGTCTCGGCCAGCACGGCGGACGCGCCGCCGTGCAGCAGTCCGTACGGCTGGGTGTTGCCCTCCACGGGCATGGTGCCGACGACGCGGTCCGCCGACGCCTCGACGATCCGCACGCCCATCCGGGTGCCGAGGTTCCCGGCGGAGAAGAGGGCGGGGAGATCGACGCCGAGTACGGCGTACTCGTCGACGATCTCCTGCGGGAACTGCACGGTGGTCTGCTCACCCATGGGCCGGGCTCCGATGCTGTCGAGTGCGTGCTGTCTGGATCACCCTGCTTACCAGATGGGTGAGCGGACGCTTAGCGGCGCATGGTCACCCGGCCCCGCCCGCCCCCGCCGTCTCTCCCGACTACCCTGCTTCCTCCGCCTTCTCGAACCTGACCACGACGGACTTGCTCGTCGGCGTATTGCTCGTGTCCGCCGTGGCGTCCAGCGGCACCAGCACATTGGTCTCCGGGTAGTACGCGGCGGCGCAGCCGCGGGCGGTGGGGTAGTGGACCACCCGGAAACCGGGCGCGCGCCGCTCCACGCCGTCCTTCCACTCACTGACCAGATCGGTGTACGAGCCGTCCGCCAGGCCGAGTTCCACCGCGTCCTGGGGGTTGACGAGCACGACACGGCGGCCGCCCTTGATGCCCCGGTAACGGTCGTCGAGGCCGTAGATCGTGGTGTTGTACTGGTCGTGCGAGCGCAGGGTCTGGAGCAGCAGCCTGCCCTCGGGCAGTGCCGGGAACTCGACGGGCGCCGCGGTGAAGTTGGCCTTGCCCGTGGCGGTCGGGAAGCGGCGCTCGTCGCGCGGCGGATGCGGGAGCGAGAAGCCGCCGGGCCGCGCGACCCGGGCGTTGAAGTCCTCGAAGCCGGGGACCACCCGGGAGATCCGGTCGCGGATGCTCGCGTAGTCCTTCTCGAACTCCTCCCACGGCGTACGGGACCCGGGCCCCAGGGTGGCGCGGGCGAGCCGGGAGACGATGGCCGGCTCGGACAGCAGATGGGGACTGGCGGGCGGCAGATTGCCCCGGGAGGTGTGGACCATGCCCATGGAGTCCTCCACGGTGACGACCTGCCGGCCGCCCGCCTGGACGTCCTTGTCGGTACGGCCGAGGGTGGGCAGGATCAGCGCACGGGTGCCCGTCACGGCGTGCGAGCGGTTGAGCTTGGTGGAGACGTGCACCGTGAGCCGGGCGCGGCGCATCGCGGCCTCGGTGACCGCCGTGTCCGGGGTGGCGCCGACGAAGTTGCCGCCCATCGCGAAGAAGACCTTGGCCTTGCCGTCGCGCAGCGCCTCGATGGACCGGACGACGTCATAGCCGTGGTGGCGCGGCGAGGTGATGCCGAATTCCCGGTCGAGGGCGTCGAGGAAGGCGGGGGCCGGGCGCTCGAAGATGCCCATGGTGCGGTCGCCCTGCACATTGGAGTGGCCGCGCACCGGGCAGACCCCGGCGCCGGGGCGGCCGATGTTGCCGCGCAGCAGCAGGAAGTTGACGACCTCGCGGATGGTCGGCACGGAGTGCTTGTGCTGGGTCAGGCCCATCGCCCAGCAGACGATGGTGCGCTTCGAGGCGAGGACCAGGGACAGGGCCCGCTCGATCTCGGCGCGCTCCAGACCGGTGGCGGCGAGGGTCTCGTCCCAGTCCGCCGCGCGGGCGGCGGCGGTGAACTCCTCGTACCCATGGGTGTGTTCGGCGACGAAGGTCTCGTCGACGGCGCCGGGCGTCTCCACGATCAGCTTGTTCAGCAGCCGGAAGAGGGCCTGGTCGCCGCCGATGCGGATCTGGAGGAAGAGGTCGTTGAGCGCAGCGCCCTTGATCATGCCCTGCGGGGTCTGCGGATTCTTGAATCGCTCCAGCCCCGCCTCGGGCAGCGGATTCACCGAGATGATCTTCGCGCCCGCGGCCTTCGCCTTCTCCAGGGCGGAGAGCATCCGGGGGTGGTTGGTGCCCGGGTTCTGCCCGGCGACGATGATCAGATCGGCCTGGTGCATGTCCTCCAGGGAGACGCTGCCCTTGCCGATGCCGATGGTCTCCGAGAGCGCGGAGCCGGACGACTCGTGACACATGTTGGAGCAGTCCGGCAGATTGTTCGTACCGTACTCACGGGCGAAGAGCTGAAGCAGGAACGCGGCTTCGTTGCTGGTGCGGCCCGAGGTGTAGAAGAGGGCCTCGTCGGGGGAGTCGAGGGCGGTCAGCTCCTCCGCGATGATCGCGAAGGCGCGGTCCCAGCTCACCGGCGTGTAGTGGTCGGCACTCGCGCTGTCGGCGCCCTCGCCGTCGGCGGGCCGCTCCAGCAGCATCGGCTGGGTGATCCTGCCCTGCTGGCCCAGCCAGTACCCGCTGCGGGTGGCGAGGTCGGACACCGAGTGCTCGGCGAAGAACGCGGGGGTGACCCGGCGCAGCGTGGCCTCCTCGGCCACGGCCTTCGCGCCGTTCTCGCAGAACTCGGCCGTGTGCCGGTGGTCACCCTCGGGCCAGGCACAGCCGGGACAGTCGAAGCCGCCCTTCTGGTTGACCTTGAGCAGTGTCTGAGCGGTGCGCCGCACCCCCATCTGCTGCTGCGCGATCAGCAGGGTGTGTGCGATGGCGGGAAGGCCCGCGGCCGCGTGTTTGGGTGCTGTGACCTGCGGTGCGTCCTGGACCGGATCTCCTGCGGGCGGCTTGCTCGCCATCACGCTCTCCCTCGGGCCTGTGATTCGTTCGGAAACACGTCTCTCATTCGAATACACATCGATCCTTTCACGGGCCACTGACATGCGTCGGACGAGACCGGCCTCCGGATGGGCCGGTCGGGATTGTCGGTGGGGCGTGGCAGGATCGGGGGCGTGGTTGAGACAGCATCGAAGAACACCGCAGACAACCGTCCCCGCCTGCTCCTCATGGACGGGCACTCCCTGGCGTACCGGGCGTTCTTCGCGCTGCCCGCGGAGAATTTCACGACCGCCAACGGGCAGCCGACGAACGCCGTCTACGGCTTCACGTCGATGCTGGCGAACACATTGCGTGACGAGTCGCCCACGCACTTCGCCGTCGCCTTCGACGTGTCCCGCAAGACCTGGCGCTCCGAGGAGTTCCCGGAGTACAAGGCGAACCGCTCGAAGACCCCCGACGAGTTCAAGGGGCAGGTCGAGCTGATCGGCGAGGTGCTGGACGCGATGCGCGCGGACCGGTTCGCGATCGACGGCTTCGAGGCGGACGACGTCATCGCCACCCTCGCCACCCAGGCGGAGGCCGCGGGCTTCGAGGTGCTGATCGTCACCGGTGACCGGGACTCCTTCCAGCTGATCACCGAGCACACCACGGTGCTGTACCCGACCAAGGGCGTCTCCGAGCTGACGCGCTTCACCCCCGAGAAGGTCCAGGAGAAGTACGGGCTGACCCCGTCGCAGTACCCGGACTTCGCGGCCCTGCGCGGCGACCCGTCCGACAATCTCCCCGGCATCCCCGGGGTGGGGGAGAAGACCGCGGCGAAGTGGATCAACCAGTTCGGTTCGTTCGCCGAGCTGGTGGCGCGCGCCGACGAGGTCAAGGGCAAGGCCGGGCAGAACTTCCGGGACCATCTGGAATCGGTCACGCTCAACCGCAGGCTCACCGAGATGGTGCGCGACGTCGAGCTGCCCAAGGGCCCGCAGGACCTGGAGCGCGCTCCGTACGACCGCACGGCGCTCGCCGGTGTGCTGGACGTACTGGAGATCCGCAACCCCAGCCTGCGGGAGCGGCTGCTCGCGGTGGACCCCGGCGCGGCCGGGGACGAGGCCCCGGCGCCCGCCGCCGGGGTGGAGCTGGACGGCTCGGTCCTGGCCTCCGGAGAGCTGGCGCCCTGGCTCGCCGAGCACGGCGCGCAGCCGCTCGGCGTCGCCCTGGTGGACACCTGGTCGCTGGGGACGGGAAGCGTCAGCGAGGTCGCGCTCGCCGCGGCCGGCGGCGCCGCCGCCTGGTTCGACACCACACAGCTCGACGAGGCCGACGAGCGGGCGTTCACCGCCTGGCTCGCCGCCCCGGACCGCCCCAAGGTCATGCACAACGCGAAGGGCGCGATGCGCGTCGCCCCCGAGCAGGGCTGGCGGATCGCCGGGGTCACGATGGACACGGCCCTGGCCGCCTATCTGGTCAAGCCAGGCCGCCGCTCCTTCGCGCTGGACGCCCTGGCGGTCGAGTATCTGGGCCGCGAGCTGGCCCCCGCCTCGGCCGCCGACGGACAGCTCGCCTTCGGTACGGACGAGCAGGCCGAGGCCGAGGCGCTGATGACCCAGGCCCGCGCCGTCCTCGACCTGGGGGACGCGTTCACGGCCAGGCTCGCCGAGGTCGGCGCCACCGACCTGCTCCACGGGGTGGAGCTGCCGACCTCCGAGCTGCTGGCCCGGCTGGAGCGGCACGGCATCGCCGCCGACCGGGCGCATCTGGTCGCCCTGGAGGAGCAGTTCGCGGGCGCCGTCCAGCAGGCGGTCAAGGAGGCGCACGCCGCCGTCGGCCACGAGTTCAACCTCGGCTCGCCCAAGCAGCTCCAGGAAGTGCTCTTCAACGAGCTGGGCCTGCCCAAGACCAAGAAGACCAAGACCGGTTACACCACCGACGCCGACGCGCTGGCCTGGCTCGCGGGTCAGACGGAGCACGAGCTGCCCGTCATCATGCTGCGCCACCGCGAACAGGCCAAGCTCCGGGTCACCGTCGAGGGCCTGGTCAAGTCGATCGCGGCGGACGGCCGGATCCACACGACGTTCAACCAGACGGTGGCGGCGACCGGTCGGCTCTCGTCCACCGAACCCAATCTGCAGAACATCCCGGTCCGCACCGACGAGGGCCGGGCCATCCGCCGCGGCTTCGTCGTCGGCGAGGGCTACGAGTCGCTGATGACGGCCGACTACAGCCAGATCGAGCTGCGGGTGATGGCGCACCTCTCCGAGGACGCGGGGCTGATCGAGGCCTTCGCCTCCGGGGAGGACCTCCACACCACCGTCGCCTCCCAGGTGTTCGGCGTGGACAAGTCCGCCGTCGACCCCGAGATGCGCCGCAAGATCAAGGCGATGTCGTACGGACTGGCCTACGGGCTCTCGGCGTTCGGCCTCTCCCAGCAGCTGAACATCGACCCGGCCGAGGCGCGCGGGCTGATGGACACGTTCTTCGAGCGCTTCGGCGGCGTACGGGACTACCTCCAGCGCGCGGTGGTGGAGGCCAGGGCCACCGGGTACACCGAGACCATGCTCGGCCGCCGCCGCTATCTGCCCGATCTCAACAGCGACAACCGCCAGCGCCGTGAGATGGCCGAGCGCATGGCACTCAACGCGCCCATCCAGGGCACCGCCGCGGACATCGTCAAGGTCGCCATGCTGAACGTCGCCCGCGCGATGGCCGAGGCCGGTCTGACCTCCCGGATGCTGCTCCAGGTCCATGACGAAATCGTGCTGGAGATCGCCCCGGGCGAGCGCGAGCGGGTGGAGGAGCTGCTGCGCCGCGAGATGTCGGCCGCGGTCGAGCTGCGCGCGCCGCTGGACGTCTCGGTGGGCGTGGGCCCGGACTGGGAGTCGGCGGCACACTGACGCGGGACGGCGACCGGGCGACCCCCACGTGGCGAAGTGGTGAAAACGGGTTACCGGCCGGTGTGCCAGGAGCGGGAGTTGGCATAGGGTCGCCCAAGCGTTCGCGTGGGGAAGCGCGGACAGCCGTTGTGACAGGGGAGGGGCCAGATACATATGGCAGCGCTATTCGGCAGCCGACTGCGCAGAGGGGCGACCACCACCGCCGTGGCCGCGGTCGCCATCGCGGCGCTCTCCGCCTCCCAGCCGCCCGGCGCCCTTCCCACGGGCGCGGGCGGCGCGCAGGCGGCCGACGCCACCCCGCCCCCGGGCACCCCGGTTTCGGGCAACTCCTCGTACTACACGGAGCTTCCGCCGCTGACGACGCCCGACAAGCCGGGCACCTCGATAGACCTGCCGGCCACAGGGCCGGCGGAGGCGGGCATTCCGGCGACGGTGCTCGCCGCGTACAAGCAGGCGGAGCAGACCCTCGCGGAGTCCAAGCCCCACTGCAATCTGCCCTGGCAACTCCTCGCGGCGATCGGCAAGGTCGAGTCGGGCCAGGCGCGCGGCGGTCAGGTCGACGACAACGGTACGACCCTGGCCCCGATCCTCGGCCCGGTCCTCAACGGCGTCGGCTTCGCCAATATCTCCGACACCGACAAGGGCCAGTACGACGGCGACTCCACGCACGACCGCGCGGTCGGCCCGATGCAGTTCATCCCCTCCACCTGGGCCACCTGGGGCCAGGACGGGAACGGCGACGGCAAGAAGGACCCGAACAACATCCACGACGCGGCGCTGGCGGCCGCGTACTACCTCTGCAACGGGGACCGCGACCTGTCGGTCGAGGCGGACCTCCACAAGTCGATCCTCGGCTACAACCACTCGCGGGAGTATCTGAACACGGTCCTGACCTGGTTCGCGTACTACAAGAACGGCTCGCACGAGGTCCCGGACAGCACCGGCACGCTGCCCGTCTCCACCCGCCCGGTCACCCCCATCACCCCGGCCACCCCGAGCACCGGTGCCGGTGCGGCCCCGAGCGCCGGCACCACCACTCCGGGTGCCACCGTCCCCGGCCCGGCCGTGCCGGACACGGGCACCAGCCCCACGCCCACCACGCCCCCGAAGCCGGCCGAGCCCACCGAACCCGGTACCAGCCCCACGCCGCCCACCCCGCCCGCGCCGACCCCCACCCCGCCGGCGCCCGCGCCCACGCCGGTCGTCAAGCGGATCGAGAAGGCCGGACCGAAGACGCTCACCGCCGTGGCGGGCGGCGTCTTCGCCGACCGGCCCGCCGTCCGGGCCGTGGACGCGGTGGGCAAGCCCGTCGCCAAGGTGCCGGTGCGCTTCGAGATCGTCGGCGACACGGACGCCCGCTTCATGTCGGGCGCGTCCTCGACCTATGTCGCGACCGGTGCGGACGGCACGGCGAAGGCCCCGGCCCTCCGGGCGGGCGAGGTGACCGGCGAGTTCACGATCCGGGCCACCGTCGCCGTCAAGGGCGTCGCCGCCGTCGACCACACCGCCACGGTCACGGCCCGCCAGGCGGACGGACTCACGAGGATCACCGACCCCGGCACGGATCCGGACACGGACCCGGGGCCGACGGCCGAGCCCGGCGCGGAGTTCACCACCCCGGTCGAGATCAAGGCCACCTACAAGGGAGCGGCGGCCCCGGGCGTGGCGGTGACCGCCGCCATGATCACATCGGCCACCGACCCCACGACGCCCACCGCCGGGCCGTACTTCAAGGATGCCGAGGGCAATCCGCTCCGGACGCTCACGGAGCTGAAGACCGACGCCAAGGGCGTGCTCCTGCTGCCGGAGATCTACGCGGACGACACGGAGGGCACCTTCCTGCTCCGGCTGGAGACCACGGGCGGCGCGACGCTGACCGTGGAGCTGACGGTCGCCGCAGCCTGACCGTACGGTCGTATGAATGTCGTACGACACCGAAGCCGCCCCCGTGTCCGACCGGACCGGGGGCGGCTTCACGGTCCGTACAGCGGACGGCCGTCAGCGACGGCCGTCCGGGGCGCGGCTGTTCAGCCGGCGCGTCGCCACCGCCGTCGACGGGTCCTCCGGCCACGGATGGCGCGGATAGCGGCCCCGCAGCTCCGCCCGCACCGCCCGGTAGCCGTCCTGCCAGAAGGACGCCAGATCCGCCGTCACCGCGGCGGGCCGCCCGGCCGGGGAGAGCAGATGTACCAGCACCGGAACGCCCGCGACCCTCGGTGTCTCCCGCAGCCCGAACAACTCCTGGAGCTTCACGGCCAGTACGGGCTGCGGACCGCCGTATTCCACCCGCACCCGGGAGCCGCTGGGCACCTCGATCCGCTCCGGAGCCAGCTCGTCCAGCCGCGCCGCCTCACCCGTCGTCCAGGGCAGCAGCCGCCGCAGCGCCTGGCCCGCGTCCAGCCTGCCCAGATCGGCGCGCCGCCGCGCCCGGGACAGCTCGGGCTCCAGCCACGCGTCGGCCCGCTCCAGCAGCGCCGCGTCCGAGACATCCGGCCAGCCGCCGCCCAGCTCCCGGTGCAGGAAGCCGAGCCGCTCGCGCAGCCCCCGCGCCTCCCGGGTCCAGCGCAGCAGCTCCGGGCCCTCCCGGCGCAGCCCCTCCAGCAGCGCCGTACGCACCAGCCGCGGATCGGGTGAGGACAGCGCGCGTACGGACAGGTCGACCGCGCCGAGCCGCTCCACCCTTCTGGCGACGACATCGCCGTCCTCCCAGTGGACCTCCTCGCCCGCCACCCGCAGCCGCCCGGCGGCGGCCCGCGCCGTGTCCTCGTCGATCACCGCGGCCAGCCGTACCCGCGCGGACGCCGCCGTGGCGGGCCGGTCCGCGACCGCCACCGCCAGCCAGGTGGCGCCGCGCAGCCCGGAGCCCTCGGCCAGTTCGCCGCCGGTGCCCGACACCATCAGATACGCGCCCTCCCCGCGCGCCCTGGCCACCCGCTCGGGGAAGGCCAGCGCCGCCACCAGCCCGGCCACCGTGTCGTCGGCGGCGCCCGGGGCCGTACCGGAGGAGTCCGTTCCGGCCGCCGACGCCAGTCGGCGCGCCTCCTGCCGCCAGCGGGCCGCGTAGCCGTCGCCGCCCCGGCGCGCCGTACGCCAGGCCGCCGCCAGATCGTCCCCGTACGCCCTCGGAGGTTCCTCGCCGAGCAGCGCCACCACCTCCGCCGCCCGGCGCGTTCCCACCTGGCTCGCGCCATCGAGGAGCGCCCGCGCGAGCCGGGGGTGCAGCCCGACCCGGGCCATCCGGCCACCGCGCTCCGTCACCCGCCCGTCCCGGTCCACCGCGCCGATCGCGGACAGTACGGAGCGGGCCGCCGCCAGCGCCCCGGCCGGGGGCGGGTCCAGCAGCGCGAGGCCCGCCGCCGAGGGATCGCCCCAGCACGCGGCCTGGAGCGCGAACGCCGCGAGATCCGCGACCCTGATCTCGGGGGACGGGAAGCGGACCAGCCTGCCGTCCTCGGCCTGCGACCAGCAGCGGTAGACCGTCCCCGGGGCCTCGCGCCCGGCCCGCCCGGCCCGCTGCCGGGCCCCCGCCCGGGACACCCGTACCGTCGTGAGGGCGGACAGCCCGCGCGCGTGGTCGGTCCGGGGCTCCCGCGCGAGCCCCGCGTCCACGACGACCCGCACCCCCGGCACCGTCAGGCTCGACTCCGCCACCGCCGTCGCCAGCACCACCCGGCGCCCCGCGGACGAACCCGCGAGCACCGCGTCCTGCACCTCGGCGGGCGCCCGCCCGTGCACCTGGAGGATCTCGGCGCCGGCGTCGCCCAACTGGCCCGCCACCCGGCCGATCTCCCCGACCCCCGGCAGGAAACAGAGCACATCGCCGTCCCGCTCCGCCAGCGCCCGCCGGACGACCGACGCCACATGCGTCAGCAGCGCCGGATCGACCCGCATGCCGTGCGGCGGCCGTACGGCCTGGGCGGGCGGCGCCCACACCGTCTCCACCGGGTACGACACGCCGTGCGCCGTCACCACCGGAGCATCGCCCAGCAGCCGCGCCCAGCCCTCCGCGTCGGTGGTCGCGGACGCCGCCACGAGCCGCAGCTCGGGCCGGAGCGCCGCCCGTACGTCCAGCAGGAACGCGGCGACCGTGTCCGCGTCCAGATGGCGTTCGTGGCACTCGTCGAGGATCACCACATCGACCCCGGCCAGCTCCTGGTCGCGCTGGAGCCGCTGGAGCAGTACGCCGGTGGTCACCACCTCCACCACCGTCGCGCGCCCCACCACGCGCTCCCCGCGCACGGTGAAGCCGACGCGCTCCCCGACCCGCTCGCCGAGCAGCCAGGCCATCCGGCGGGCCGCCGCCCGCGCCGCGATCCGCCGGGGCTCGGCGACGACCACCCGCCGTACCGGAGCACCGTCCCCCACCAGCCCCGCCAGCACCAGCGGGACGAGCGTGGTCTTGCCCGTCCCCGGCGGCGCGCACAGCACCGCGCACCCGTGCTCTTCGAGGGCCCGCTCCAGCGCGGGCACGGCGGTATGTACGGGGAGGCTGCCGAGGATGTCGTCGCGGATCACCCGCCCAGTGTCGTCCCCCGGCAGCCCCCGCCGTACGCCGGTTCCCTGCAGCCGGCCCGTACCTCAGTCCCGTACGCAGACGAAGATCGCCGTCCCCGGGATCAGCCGGCCGCGCAGCGGGGACCAGCCGCCCCACTCCTGGGTGTTCCAGGCGGGCCACTCCGGCTCCACCAGGTCGACCAGCCGGAAGCCGCCCGCCACCACGTCCCGCACCCGGTCGCCGACCGTCCTGTGGTGCTCGACGTAGACGGCGCGCCCCTCCTCGTCCTGCTCCACATAAGGGGTGCGGTCGAAGTAGGAGGCCGCGGCCGTCAGCCCCTCGGGGCCCGGCTCGTCGGGGAACGCCCAGCGGACCGGGTGCGTGACGGAGAAGACCCAGCGGCCGCCGGGCCGCAGGACCCGCCGTACCTCGCGGAACACCTTCACCGGGTCGGCGACGAAGGGGATCGCGCCATAGGCGGAGCAGGCCAGGTCGAAGGAGCCGTCCGCGAAGGGCAGCGCCCCCGCGTCCGCCTGCACCAGCGGGAACGTCCGTGAGCTGTCCGCGCCGATGCGCAGCGCGTGCTGGAGCTGGCGGTGGGAGAGGTCGAGCGCCACCGGGCGCGCGCCCTGCGCCGCCAGCCAGCGCGAGCACTGGGCGGCGCCGGCCCCGATCTCCAGGACGTCGAGACCGCTCAGCGACTCCTGGGGTCCCAGTAGGGACGCCTCCACCTCGTCCAGGCCCTCGGGGCACCAGACGAAGCGGTCGTCGCCGAGGAAGGTGCCGTGCTCGATCTGGTACTCGTCGGCGTTCCGGTCCCACCAGCCCCGGTTGGCCCGGCTGCTCTCGGTGGCGCCGGAGTCGCGCCGCGTGGCCTCCGGCTCGGGCTCGGCTCCGGCTTGGGGTCCGTTTTGGGGACTGGTGACCGGTTCTTGGGCTGTCTGCTCTTGGATCATCATGTCCGTCGTCGTAGTCTGCGTAGTCCGCGAGGGGCTGTCTCGTACGGCCGCTGTGGCCTCACCAAACGCTTGTTGCGCCGGGTATGGGGGGTTCCGCCCCGGGTGTGCGCCTTCGCGCATTGACCGTGCCCGGCTGCCCCCGTATGCTAAAGGTTGCGCTGCGGGCTTGCGCGCCTCAGACGTAGCAGCCGCGCTCGCATCTGTATGCAGTTCCTCGGTTGTCGAGGCGCTTTCCCTGTTGTAGAGGGGCGGCGCTTCCTTGGCTGTCCGGCTTCTACAGGTGGCGATACGGGCTCCCGGCGTAGCAGTACCTACGACTCACTGTCCGCACCGGAGCCCTTTCCCACATGACGAGCAGCACCGAGACCACCGCCACCACTCCGCAGGTTGCGGTCAACGACATCGGTAACGAGGAAGCCTTCCTCGCCGCGATCGACGAGACGATCAAGTACTTCAACGACGGCGACATCGTGGATGGCGTCATCGTGAAGGTCGACCGGGACGAGGTCCTGCTCGACATCGGTTACAAGACCGAAGGCGTCATCCCGTCCCGCGAGCTTTCGATCAAGCACGACGTCGACCCCAATGAGGTCGTCAAGGTCGGCGACGAGATCGAAGCCCTTGTTCTCCAGAAGGAGGACAAGGAAGGCCGCCTGATCCTCTCGAAGAAGCGTGCCCAGTACGAGCGCGCCTGGGGCACCATCGAGAAGATCAAGGAAGAGGACGGCATCGTCACCGGCACCGTCATCGAGGTGGTCAAGGGTGGTCTCATCCTCGACATCGGCCTCCGTGGCTTCCTGCCGGCCTCGCTCGTCGAGATGCGCCGCGTCCGCGACCTCCAGCCCTACGTGGGCAAGGAGCTCGAAGCCAAGATCATCGAGCTGGACAAGAACCGCAACAACGTGGTCCTGTCCCGCCGTGCCTGGCTGGAGCAGACCCAGAGCGAGGTCCGCCAGACCTTCCTCACGACCCTGCAGAAGGGCCAGGTCCGCTCCGGCGTCGTTTCCTCGATCGTCAACTTCGGCGCGTTCGTGGACCTCGGCGGCGTCGACGGTCTCGTGCACGTCTCCGAGCTGTCCTGGAAGCACATCGACCACCCCTCCGAGGTTGTCGAGGTCGGTCAGGAAGTCACCGTCGAGGTCCTCGACGTCGACATGGACCGCGAGCGTGTCTCCCTGTCGCTCAAGGCGACGCAGGAAGACCCGTGGCAGCAGTTCGCCCGTACGCACCAGATCGGTCAGGTCGTCCCGGGTAAGGTCACGAAGCTCGTTCCGTTCGGTGCGTTCGTGCGCGTCGACGAGGGCATCGAGGGCCTGGTCCACATCTCCGAGCTGGCCGAGCGCCACGTGGAGATCCCGGAGCAGGTCGTCCAGGTCAACGACGAGATCTTCGTCAAGGTCATCGACATCGACCTGGAGCGTCGCCGCATCAGCCTCTCGCTGAAGCAGGCCAACGAGGCGTTCGGTGGTGACCCGGCCTCGGTCGAGTTCGACCCGACCCTCTACGGCATGGCCGCGTCCTACGACGACCAGGGCAACTACATCTACCCCGAGGGCTTCGACCCCGAGACCAACGACTGGCTCGAGGGCTTCGAGACCCAGCGCGAGGCGTGGGAGGGCCAGTACGCCGAGGCGCAGACGCGCTTCGAGCAGCACCAGGCCCAGGTCATCAAGTCCCGCGAGGCCGACGAGGCCGCTGCCGCCGAGGGTGCTGCCGCACCCGCCGCCGGTGGCAGTGCTCCCGCCGCCTCCGGTGGTGGCTCGTACTCCTCGGAGTCCGACGACAACTCCGGCGCCCTGGCGTCGGACGAGGCGCTGGCCGCTCTTCGCGAGAAGCTCGCCGGTGGTCAGAGCTGACGCTCCGACCTCCTGAGCGGTAGGTGAACCGCACGTAAGGCCCGTCCCCTCCGGGGGGCGGGCCTTACGCGTGTCCGGACCCGTGAGCGGAGAGCAACGAGCGGGACACGCCACTGGCTGACGGTCCGTAACATCCGGTTGCCACGATCCCGGCACAGCTGAAGACCGGAAGGGGTACCGGGATATGAGTCATGGCACCGACACCACCACGGGCACCAGTCGTCGCGACTTTCTGCGCCAGGTGGGCGCCAGCGGAGGAGCGGGCGCGATGCTCGCCACCATGGGCGCCCTGGGGCTCGCGCCCACCGCCGAGGCCGCGAGCCGCGAACCCGTCTTCCACGCGCCCCGCACGGGCGACTTCACCCTCGCCGGCCGGGGCGCGGCCAGGGTCGTCGTTGTCGGCGGTGGCATCGCCGGGCTCACCGTCGCGTACGAACTGGGCAAGGCGGGCTACGACTGTACGGTCCTGGAGGCCCGGGAACGTACGGGAGGGCGGAGCCTCACCGTCCGGGGCGGGGACTCGACCACCGATCTGTACGGCAACCGCCAGACGGCGCGCTTCAGCGACGGCCAGTATCTGAACGCGGGGCCCGCCCGGATACCGCAGTGGATGGTCACCATGGACTACTGCCGCGAACTGGGCGTCCCTCTGGAGGTGTTCACCAACGTCAACGCCAACGCGTACCTCTACAACGAGAAGGCGGGGATGACCGCCCCGGTGCGTTACCGCACCGCCAAGGCCGATGTATACGGCTATGTCGCGGAGTTGCTCGCCAAGGCTACCGGAGCGGGATCGCTCGACGCCGATCTCACCGCGGACGACCGGGAGCGGCTCCTCGAATTCCTCAAGAGTTTCGGGGACATCGGCGCCACCCTGTCGTACGACGGCAGCACGCGCCGCGGTTACCGCGTGGACCCGGGGGCGTCCGGCACCCCGGGGGCCGAACTGGGGCCCGTGCCCAGCGCGTCCGAGGTCTTCGCCAGCGGGGTGGGCCGCTACTTCTCCTTCGAGTTCGGCTACGAACAGGCGATGCTGATGTTCCAGCCGGTCGGCGGCATGGACCGGATTCCCGCCGCGCTGACCCGGGCGGTCGGCGGACACCGTATCCGTACCGGCGCGGTCGTCCAGCGGATCACCGACACGGCGCGCGGGGTGACGATCGCCTACACCCGGGGCGGC
Source organism: Streptomyces sp. NPDC088554 (assembly GCF_044752945.1). Classification (NCBI taxonomy): domain Bacteria; kingdom Bacillati; phylum Actinomycetota; class Actinomycetes; order Kitasatosporales; family Streptomycetaceae; genus Streptomyces; species Streptomyces sp. NPDC088554. Next base: position 94,082 of record NZ_JBIVMF010000008.1, read on the forward strand.
ACGGTCCGCGCCATCGACGCGGACTACTGCGTCGCCGCCCTGCCGCCCAACATCCTCGCCAGGACCGGACACAACCTGGGCGCGGAGGTGCAGACGGCCCTGGAGGCATGCGCACCGTCCTCGGCGGGCAAGATCGGGCTCGAATACCGCAGCCGCTGGTGGGAGAGCGACCACCGGATCTATGGCGGCATCACCGAGACGGATCTCGACCTCGGCCATGTCTGGTACCCGTCGTACGGTCATCATGGCCGGCGTGGTGTGATCGTCGGCTACTACAACACGGGTGCGGCGTCCGACGCGTACGCCCGGCGCTCCCCGCGCGAGCGCGAGGAGCGGGCGGTGGCCCAGGGCGTGAAGATCCACGGCGCGAAGTACCGTGACGAACTGGCCGCTTCCTTCTCGCACCACTGGCGGCAAACCCCCTATCTGGAGGCATCCTGGCATTCCATGGCAGGCGGCCCCGACGCACCCGTCTTCGGCCCGCTCAACAGGCCCGCCGGACACGTCTACTTCGCCGGTGACCACCTGTCGTACGCCGACGCCTGGCAGCACGGGGCCTTCACCTCGGCGCGGAAGGTGGTCACCGCACTGCACACGCGGGTCCTCGCCTGACGTTCCGGCCCGCGCCGCCGTGGGGCACGGGGAATGCCCGCGCCCCGTGGTGTGTTCTTCGGTATGGACACGAGGAGGAGCGGTAATCGTGCTTGATCCGCAGGGTTTGTACGAGTGGGAGCCCAAGGGCCTCGCCGTTGTCGACATGGCACTGGCGCAGGAGTCGGCGGGCCTGGTCATGCTGTACCACTTCGACGGCTATATCGACGCGGGGGAGACCGGCGACCAGATCGTCGAGAACCTGCTGGAGTCGCTGCCCCACCAGGTGGTGGCCCGCTTCGACCACGACCGGCTGGTCGACTACCGCGCGCGGCGTCCGCTGCTGACCTTCCGGCGTGACCACTACAGCGCGTACGAGACACCGACGCTCGACGTCCGGCTCGTCCAGGACGCCACGGGCGCCCCGTTCCTGCTGCTGTCGGGCCCCGAGCCGGACGTGGAGTGGGAGCGCTTCGCCCTCGCCGTAGGGCAGATCGTGGACCGGCTCGGAGTGCGGCTGTCCGTCAACTTCCACGGCATCCCGATGGGCGTCCCGCACACTCGCCCCGTCGGCATCACCCCGCACGGCAACCGCACCGACCTCATGCCGGGCCACCGCAGCCCCTTCGACGAGGCGCAGGTGCCCGGCAGCGCCGAGGCGCTCGTCGAGTACCGGCTGATGGAGTCGGACCACGATGTCCTCGGTGTCGCCGCGCACGTCCCGCACTACGTCGCCCGCTCCTCGTACCCGGACGCGGCGCTGACCGCGCTGGAGGCGATCACGGCCGCGACCGGCCTGGTGCTGCCGAGCGTCGCGCACTCCCTCCGTACGGAGGCGCAGCGCACCCAGACCGAGATCGAGCGGCAGCTCGGCGAGGGCGACGAGGAACTGGTCACGATGGTGCGGGGACTTGAGCACCAGTACGACGCGATCGTGGGCGCCGAGACCCGGGGCAACCTGGTCGCGGAGCCCACGGAGCTGCCTTCGGCCGACGAGATCGGCCGTGAATTCGAGAAGTTCCTCGCCGAGCGGGAGGGCGAGAGCGGTCTGTAGTACCGCTTGTAGGGGTGGTGCGGCATGGGCACGGCCTTAGGCTGTGCCCATGCTGAGGTTGGGACTTACGGGCGGAATCGGTGCGGGGAAGAGCGAAGTCTCCCGTTTGCTGAGCGGCTATGGAGCCGTGCTGATCGACTCCGACCGGATCGCGCGGGAAGTGGTCGAGCCGGGTACCCCCGGACTGGCGGCCGTCGTCGCCGAGTTCGGCCCCGGGGTGCTGACCGGGGACGGCGCCCTCGACCGTCCGAAACTCGGCGGGATCGTCTTCGGCGCCCCCGACCGGCTGCGCGCGCTGAACGCGATCGTGCACCCGCTGGTACGGGCCCGCTCGGCCGAGCTGGAGGCGGGCGCGGGCCCGGACGCGATCGTGGTGCACGATGTGCCGCTGCTCGTCGAGAACGGCATGGCGGGCCTGTACGACCTGGTCGTCATCGTGGAAGCCGCGCTGGAGACCCGGCTCGACCGGCTCGTACGGCTGCGGGGCATGGCCGAGGACGAGGCGCGCCGGCGGATGGCGGCGCAGGCGACCACCGAGGAGCGCCGGGCCGTGGCGGATGTCGTCATCGACAATGACGGCCCGCTGGAGGAGCTGGAACCGCAGGTCCGCGCGGTCTGGCAGCGGATTGCCGAACAGGTGTCCGGGCAGGTGTGAGGAATAGCGAGGCTGGTTCCGGCGTTGAACGCGCGGAGTCAGGGAAGGATGCGACCGTGCAGGAGAGCCCCGAGACCCACGTCATCGACTTTCGCGCGGCCGAACAGCTGCTGGCCGCGCGGGATCCGCGCGGTGCCGTGAAGCTGCTCGACTCGGTGATCGCCGCCCACCCCGAGAACACCGCCGCACGGCTGCTGCGCGCCCGCGCGTTCTTCGCCGCGGCCCAGCTCCGCCCCGCCGAGCTGGAATTCGAACTGGTCCTGGAGCGCGAGCCGGACAACGCCTTCGCGCACTTCGCGCTGGCCCGCACCTTCGAGCGCTCGGGCCGGTCCGAGCAGGCAAAACGCCACTTCCGGCTGGCGGCGGCGCTGGATCCCAAGCCGGAGTATCTGAAGGCCGCGCGGTTCGACTCCTCGGAGTGAGCCGCGCCGGCCTGGTGGGCCGAGCGGGTGGGACGGGTGCGGGGCATGTTCAGTGGCGGCTGCCGCGCGCGCCCCGGTCCACACCGATCCCCCGCCGGTTGCTCCGCTGCCGGGCCAGATCGCGCTTGCGCTCCCGGCCCTGCTCCAGGAGTACGTTCGGACCGTGGCCCGGTGGGTACGGAGGGACGTCCCGGCCCGGCTGGAAGCGCGGCCCCTGCCGGATCCGGCGCCTGACCACGATCAGGTCGGCCAGGACGACCAGCAGGAGCAGACCGCAGGCCAGCGCCCACCCGGGATGCCCGGCCAGCGCGAACACCGCGGTGCCCCCGGCGGCCCAGAACAGACCCGACAGGCTCAGCCAGAACCGCATGCGCAGCGGGCTGCGTGCGGTGAGGGGCTCGTTTCCGGTGCGCATAACCCTTGTACCTCCCATCCGTTATGTACCCCCGGACGGGCTGTTCGAATACCGTTTCGCGTCGCGTCCACGGGTCAGTGCACCGTGGTGTAGCTGCGCCACGGCCCGGCGCCGGGGGCGATCACATCGGAGAGCGTGGTGCCGAGATAGGTGCTGTTCCGGCCGGTGCAGTCGTGTGTCGGATACAGCACGAGATCGACCGTGGTGCGGTTGGTGACCTTGACGGCCCCACCGGACGCCAGTCGGTGGCAGCCCTTGACCGAGGGGCTGGTCACCTGGATCTCCCGCTTCCCCCCGGTGTCGTACGCGATGGTGCCCACGGCCGTCCGGCCCAGGCCGGAACAGCCCGCGACGGCGAGAGCGAGGACGGCGGCCCCTGCGGCGGCGCCGAGGCGCCGGTGATCGGTCACGGACATGGGCGGGGTCCTCGTCTGTGCGGATGTACGGGCGGGTGGAATGCGCGGAAGGTGGGGAACCGGGCAGTGTCTGTGGCCACCCTGCCAGGTCCCCCGGGCGGCGGCACCCGGTGCGCGTCCGGCCGGGTTACCGCTGTCGACCGACGGTCATACAGGGCATACCGTTGTTATTGAGCACCTCGTGTTATCAAGCACCTCGTCATCGAACATCTCGGTCCGGCGTCAGGGGGCCCATCATGGTCGAGGAACTGGTCATAGCGGTCATAGCGGTGGTATGTGCGTGCGGGCTGTACGCGATGGCCGCCGCACGAGTCGTCAAGCAGTACGAGCGCGGCGTGGTCCTGCGCCTCGGCCGGCTGCGGGAAGGTGTCCGAGGACCCGGATTCACGACGGTGATCCCGTTCGTGGACAAGCTGCGCAAGGTCAATATGCAGATCGTGACGATGCCGGTGCCCGCCCAGGACGGCATCACGCGCGACAACGTCACCGTGCGGGTGGACGCGGTGATCTACTTCAAGGTCGTGGACGCGGCGGACGCGGTGATCCGCGTCGAGGACTACCGGTTCGCGGTGTCGCAGATGGCGCAGACCTCGCTGCGGTCGATCATCGGCAAGAGCGATCTCGACGATCTGCTGTCGAACAGGGAGAAGCTCAACCAGGGCCTGGAACTGATGATCGACAGTCCGTCGATCGGCTGGGGCGTGCAGATCGACCGGGTCGAGATCAAGGACGTGTCGCTGCCGGAAACCATGAAACGGTCGATGGCGCGCCAGGCCGAGGCGGACCGTGAGCGGCGCGCGCGGGTGATCAACGCGGACGCGGAACTCCAGGCGTCGAAGAAGCTCGCCGAAGCGGCCAAGCAGATGTCCGGACAGCCCGCGGCGCTTCAGCTGCGGCTGTTGCAGACCGTCGTGGCCGTGGCGGCCGAGAAGAACTCGACCCTTGTCCTGCCGTTCCCCGTCGAGCTGCTCCGTTTCCTGGAACGGGCCACACCGGCGCAGGCCGTACAGGCCGTGCAGGCTGTCTCGGAAGCCGTACAGCCGGTTGCGCCGACTCCTGCGGCTGCGGCTCCTCCTCCGGTTCAGGCTTCGGAGGAAGTAGAGGAAGCGAAGGAAGTGAAGGAAGCGGAGGGAGTGGAGGGAGTGGAGAAAGTAGAGGAAGTAGAGGAAGCGGAGGAAGTGGAGGGAGTGGAGAAGGTGGAGACGAAGGCCGCCGGACCCGCTGGAGCCACGGCCGCTGAGCGGCGCTGAGCGGGTGTCGCGCTGCCGTGCGCTGCCGTCCGACTTGCTCTGTTCCGGCCTGCCCCGACCTTGCCCCGACCTTGCCCCGACCTTGCTCTGATCTGCCCCTGACTGCCCCCCTGACCTGCTCTGCCCTGAGCTGCTACGCCCCTGCTCCGACCTGCGGAAACAATGGGCCGGAGTCGGTGGTCGGACCCGACTGTCAGACCCCCCGCCTAGACTCGCAGAGGTAGTCGGGTCCTGCCGGATCCGAGGTGTCCAGAGGTGGGAGGGGACCGGTGTCGATGGTGCGAGCAGCACATTCCGTACGCGTGGATTCCGCCGCGCAGCCGCCCGTTCCCGGCCTCGCGCGGTGTGCCGCTGTCTTCCTGCCCGCCGGACTGCCACGCGAGGGCCGGGTCGCCTTCTGGGCGCCGGCGGGCGGGCTGCCCGCGGGGGTGGAGGCGCGGGAGCTGACGGTCGTCCGGCGCCATGGGGCCGGTGTCCGTGCGCGGGAGGTGCCGGCCGTGCTGCTGTCCGTGGCCGACGCGGTCCCGGTGCTGGTCGCCGCCCGGGGCGACCGGGCGGCGCACCCGGCGGCGGCCTGCTGGGGCGCCGCCGCGCTGCACGCGCTGCACCTTGCCGCGCGGGGCAGACTCCTTCCCGGTCTCACCGCGTCCGACCATGACGCGTGGCGGGCCGGCCCGCTCGACGCCGATGACATCGCGCAGCTCAGGGCCATCGCCGCAGCCATGCCGCCCGAGGCCCACGCCGTACCGGCGGCGGAGTCGCGCCCGCTGCTGCTGCCGGATCCCGAGGCCCTGGTGCGGGCCTTCCTCGACGCGGTGGCGGACTCCCTGCCGCGTACTCCCGCCGCCGCGTTCGCCGCGGGAGCGCCGTTCGCCGCCCGGGCCGCGCAGCATCTGCCGGGCGCCCGCACCTGGGCGGCGGAGGCCGCGGCGGGCATGGACGCGGGGGTGCGGGTCTCGCTGCGCCTCGACCTGTCGGCGTACGACCTCTTCGACCACGAGGAACCCGCCGGGGCGGATGATGACGCGGGCGTCGAGCGGCGGGCCGGAGCGGCCCTCGTCCAGATCCACAGCCTGGCCGATCCGACCCTGGTCATCGACGCGTCCCGGCTCTGGGCGGGGGACGGCGCCGAGAGCTTCGGGGCGCGAGCCCGGATCGACGCGATGCTCGCCCTGCGCAGGGCGGCCCGGGTCTGGACACCGCTCGCCCGGCTGCTGGAGCGCGATGTGCCGGACGTGCTGCCGCTCTCCGAGCACGAGCTGTACGAGCTGCTCGGCCCGGGGGCCGCGGGGCTCGCCGCCGCGGGCGTCGCCGTGCACTGGCCCAGGGAGCTGGCCCGTACGCTCACCGCCGCCGCCGTGGTCAGGCCCGCGCCCGGGTCCGCGACGGACGGCACGCCCTTCTTCGACAGCGCGGAACTGCTCGCGTTCAACTGGCAGCTGGCGCTCGACGGGGATCCCCTCACCGCACAGGAGATGGACGCGCTCGCCGAGTCGCACCGTCCGATCGTGCGGCTGCGCGACCAGTGGGTGGTCGTCGACCCGGCGCTCGTCCGCAAGGCGCGCAAGCGGGAGCTGGGGCTGCTGGAGCCCCTCGACGCGCTGGGCGTCGCCCTCACCGGCACGGCCGAGGTCGACGGCGAGACGGTGGAGGCGGTCCCGGAGGGCTCGCTCGCCGCCCTGCGGGACCGGCTGGTCGGCGGGCCCGCAGCGATTCCCCAGCCACCGGCGCTGGCCGCCACGCTGCGCGACTACCAGCTGCGCGGGCTCGCCTGGCTGGACCTGATGACCTCGCTGGGCCTCGGCGGCTGTCTCGCGGACGACATGGGCCTCGGCAAGACGATCACTGTCATCGCCCTCCATCTGCACCGCGCCCGCCCGGCACCGACCCTGGTGGTCTGCCCCGCCTCGCTCCTCGGTAATTGGCAGCGCGAGATCACCCGCTTCGCCCCCGGCGTCCCCGTCCACCGCTTCCACGGCACCGGGCGCAGCCTCGAAGAGGTGACGGGCGGCTTCGTCCTCACCACGTACGGCACGATGCGCGGCAGCGCCGAGATCCTGGCCGCGCACCCCTGGGGGATGGTCGTCGCCGACGAGGCGCAGCACGTCAAGAATCCGTTCTCGTCGACGGCCAGGGCGCTGCGCACGATCCCGGCGCCCGCCAGGGTCGCCCTGACCGGCACCCCCGTCGAGAACAACCTCTCCGAGCTGTGGGCCCTCCTCGACTGGACCACCCCCGGTCTCCTGGGACCGCTCAAGGCGTTCCGGGCCCGTCACGCCCGGATCGTCGAGAACGTGGAGAACGCCAAGAGCGCCGGCGTCAGGGACGCGGAGAACGCGGAGGCGGTGGAGCGGCTGTCCCGGCTGGTCGGACCGTTCCTGCTGCGCAGGAAGAAGTCCGATCCCGGCATCGTGCCCGAGCTGCCGCCCAAGACCGAGACCGATCACCCCGTGGCGCTCACCCGGGAACAGGCGTCCCTCTACGAGGCGGTCGTCAGGGAGACCTTGGCGGCCATCGAGGCGGCCGAGGGCATCGCGCGCCGGGGCCTGGTCATGAAGCTGCTCACCGCGCTCAAGCAGATCTGCAACCACCCCGCGCAGTATCTGAAGGAGGACGCCGCCCGGCTGACCGGCCGTTCCGGCAAGCTCGCCCTCCTGGACGAGCTGCTCGACACGATCCTCGCGGAGGACGGCTCCGTCCTGATCTTCACGCAGTACGTATCGATGGCCCGGCTGATCTCCGCGCATCTGACGTCCCGCGCGATCCCGTCCCAGCTCCTCCACGGAGGCACCCCGGTCGCGGAGCGCGAGCGCATGGTGGACCGGTTCCAGTCCGGCGGGACACCGGTCTTTGTCCTCTCGTTGAAGGCGGCGGGCACCGGCCTCAATCTGACCAGGGCCGGCCATGTCGTCCACTTCGACCGCTGGTGGAACCCGGCCGTGGAGGAGCAGGCCACCGACCGGGCGTACCGCATCGGCCAGACCCAGCCCGTGCAGGTCCACCGGCTGATCGCGGAGGGCACGGTCGAGGACCGGATCGCCGGGATGCTCGCCGCCAAGCGGGCGCTCGCCGACGCGGTCCTCGGCGCGGGCGAGACCGCCCTGACCGAGCTGACCGACCGTGAGCTGAGCGATCTGGTCTCCCTGAGGAGGGTGTCATGAGGCCGCCGCGCACACCCCGGCACGACGACCGCCGCCGTACGTTCCCCGCCCTGCCCTCCCGGCCCGGCACCGAGGGCGACTTCGCGGTCACCTGGTGGGGCAACGCCTGGGTGCAGTCGATGGTGGAGACCGCCCTCGACCCGGCCAGGCTCCGGCGCGGCCGGGCCTACGCGGACCGGGGCCTGGTCGACGCGATCACCGTCACCCCCGGCCGGGTCATGGCGTACGTCCATGGCTCCCGGCCCCGCCCGTACCGTACGGAGATCCGGCTGCGGACCCTCGACGGGGCCGACTGGGAGGACCTCCTCGACGCGGCGGCGGCCCGGCCCGACCACATCGCGGCCCTGCTCGACAAGGACATGCCGCACACCCTCGCGGCCTCGGCGGAGCTGCTGCCCGGCGGGAGCGATCTCACGCCCGACTGCTCCTGCCCGGACGACGGTTACCCCTGCAAGCACGCCGCCGCGCTCTGCTACCAGACGGCCCGGCTCCTCGACGAGGACCCGTTCGTCCTCTTCCTGCTGCGCGGCCGTGGTGAGCAGGAGGTGCTCGCCGACCTGACCCGGCGCAACGCGGCTCGCGCGGCCACCGAACGGACCGCGCAGGCGCCGCCGATGCCCACGGTCGAGGCCCGCGCCGCCTTCGGCCCGCGGACGCTCCCGATGCTGCCGCCGCCGTTCCCCGTGCCCCCGCGGCCGGGGCGTCCGCCCGCCTATCCGCAGCTCTCCGGAGCGCCCGATCCGCTCGCTCTCGATCTCCTCGCCACCGAGGCGGCGGCTCGCGCGCACACCTTCCTCACCACCGGTCTGGACCCGGTCGGCGCGCTCGACGCGTGGCAGGACGCGGTACGGCTGGCCGCCGCGCACCCGGGATCCGGACTGACCGCCTCCACCCGCGCCCTCTACCGGGATCTGGCCGCCGCCCTCGGCCGTACGCCCACCGATCTGGCCCGCGCGGTCGCCGCTTGGCGCCAGGGCGGCCTCGCGGGACTCGCCGTACTCGAAGAGGCGTGGGATCCGCCCGCGGGCCCCTTCGACCGGGCGCGTCCGGCCCTGGTGGCCGCCGATTTCCCGCAGTTCCGGCCCTGGCGCAACCGGCTCTCGACCCGGTCCCGGCAGCTCCGGTTCGGCCGTGACCTCCTCTGGTACGGCTATGAGTCGGACCCCGACCGGGAGGACTGGTGGCCGCGCGGCACCCCCGACACCGACCCGGTGGGCGCCCTCACCGCGCTGCTCGGCGGATGACCGGCGGCCGGGGCGGCAGCGCGCCCGCCACCGTCGGCCGGGTGGCGGGCGCGAGCCGTGCGAGGGATCAGGGGGCGGGGAGGTCAGGCGGTGTGGAGGGTCAGACCGTACCGGCTGAGGATCGGATTGATCGGCTGGTAGAACGTGGTGCCGCCGCTGGTGCAGTTGCCGGATCCACCGGAGGTGACGCCCTGCGCCTGGTCACCGGAGATGTACGAGCCGCCCGAGTCGCCGCCCTCCGCGCAGGCGCTGGTCTGGGTCAGTCCGTAGACGAGCGCGCCGTTGCCGTAGTTGACCGTCACGTTCTTGTTCTGGACGGTGCCGCAGCGCCAGTGAGTCGTGGAGCCGGAGCGGCAGATGGAGGAGCCGATCGGGGCCTCGCTGGAGCCACGGACCAGCCGGTCGGGGATGGTGCCCCAGCCGAGGACCACGGGCACGGTCCACCAGCCGCTGCCCACATTGACCCACGCGTAGTCGTTGACGGGGAAGGACGAGCCCTGGAAGTTGCCGATGTACGAGTTGTCCCAGCCACGGACCGAGGCGCCGGCCTGGCCGCAGTGGCCGGCGGTGACGAAGCCTCCGCGCACCGAGAAGCCGATGGAGCAGCGGACGTTGCCCGTGTAGTAGGGGTCACCGCCGACGGTTCCGGCGGCGAAGGTCGTCGGTGCCTCGGCGGACGCCTCGACGGTGACGGGCCCCGCCTGCCGGGCACGGGCCACGAAGGCGCGTACCGCGGTGTCGTTCTGCCGCGAGGCGACGACCTCCACCACGACCCGGTTGGCCCGGGTGTCCACGTGCCAGCCGCCGACGCCGTCCGGCGCGGAGAGCGCGTCGATCTTCTCCTTGACGGCGTCGAGCTGTCGCGCGCTGTGCTTCACCAGACGTACGGTCGCGCCCGTCGCCCGTACGGCGGCGGCCTCGCGCGCGCTGGTGAGAGCGACCGTCAGGGTGTTGTCGTCCGGGTCGAACCAGGAGCCGCCGTACGACGATCCGGCTGCCCGCCGCGCCTTTCCTTCGACAGCGGTCGCTGTCTTCTCGGCGGCCAGCCGCGCCGTGGCCCGGCTCTCCGTCAGACCCAGGTCCGACCGCATCGCGGAGAGCATTCCGGCGGAGGCCGGTGCCTTGGGGGAAGGGGCGGCCGCGGCCGCGGGGGCGAACCCGGCTGTCGCCCAGGTTCCGACGAGGAGGAGCGCGGACAGGCCGGTGCGTATGACTGTCGTGCGTCTCAAGGAGGTTGGCCCTTCTGTGTCCCGTGGGTGAGGTGGAACAGCGGATGCCCGGGAGCGCTCTTCCGGGCGCCGCCAGCCGGGAGCGTAGCCAAACGGGCATTGGCAGGTCCATACCAATGCGCGAGAGTGGCCGATATCGTCGCAGGGCCCGTCTCTTGTGGCCGGATGCGGGAGGGGGCATCCGGGCAGGCCGGCGTGGGCGAGCGGTGGCGTCACGGGGCCGCTCCACGTCCGGGGCCGGGCACGTCCGGGGCCGGGCGCGGGCCGGGCGCGGGGCCATGGTGCCCGGCCGGGCCCCTGTTCCGGGGCCGGGCCGCTGCGCTGGGGCTACTGGCGGTAGCCGCTGAGGAAGCGGCCGATCCGGCTGATGGCGGCGTCGAGATCGTCGGCGTACGGGAGGGTCAGGATCCGGAAGTGGTCGGGGCGTGGCCAGTTGAAGCCCGTCCCCTGGACGACCTGGATCTTCTCGCGCAGCAGCAGATCCAGGACGAACCGCTCGTCGTCGTGGATCTTGTGGACCTTGGGGTCCAGCCGGGGGAAGGCGTACAGCGCGCCCTTCGGCTTCACGCAGGAGACGCCGGGGATCTCGTTGAGTTTCTCCCAGGCGCGGTCGCGCTGTTCGTACAGCCTGCCGCCGGGCGCGACGAGTTCCTTGATGGACTGCCGGCCGCCGAGCGCGGCCTGAATGGCGTACTGCGCGGGCGCGTTGGGGCACAGCCGCATCGAGGCGAGCATCGTCAGCCCCTCGAGGTAGCTGCGCGCGTGCTGTCGGGGGCCGCTGACGACCAGCCAGCCGGACCGGAAACCGGCGACCCGATAGGTCTTCGAGAGCCCGCTGAAGGTCAGGACGACCAGATCGGGGGCGAGGGCGGCGGCGGTGTGGTGGACCGCGTCGTCATAGATGATCTGGTCGTAGATCTCGTCGGCGAACACCATGAGCTGGTGGCGGCGGGCGAGATCGAGCATGGCCTCGACGATCTCGCGCGGATAGACCGCCCCGGTGGGGTTGTTGGGGTTGATGATCACGAGCGCCCTGGTCCGGTCGGTGATCTTCGACGCCATGTCGTCCAGGTCCGGGTACCACTCCGCGGACTCGTCGCACAGGTAGTGCACGGCGCGGCCCCCGGCCATCGTGGTGACCGCCGTCCAGAGCGGGAAGTCGGGGGCGGGGATCAGGACCTCGTCGCCGTCCTCCAGCAGGGCCTGGACGGCCATCGTGATCAGCTCGGAGGCGCCGTTCCCGAGGAAGACGTCGTCCACGGTGACATCGGGCAGCCCCAGGGTCTGATAGCGCTGGGCGACGGCACGGCGCGCGGAGAGGATGCCGCGCGAGTCCGTGTAGCCGTGTGCCTGCGGAAGCATCCGGATCATGTCCTGGACGATCTCCTCCGGCGCCTCGAAGCCGAAGAGCGCGGGGTTGCCGGTGTTGAGGCGCAGGACGCTGTGGCCCGCCTCCTCCAGGGCGTCGGCTTGTTCGATCACCGGGCCGCGGATCTCGTAGCAGACCTCGCTGAGCTTGCTCGACTGCCGGAATTCCATGCGGTGGCCTCCCAGACCTTGATGCGATACTTGGTTTTACCAAGTATGAGCTTGGAAAGTCCAACGACATGTCTAGACTGAGTCGCATGCCACGCCGCCGAAGCTACGACCAGTACTGTTCCGCAGCCCGCGCCCTCGACGCCGTGGGTGACCGCTGGACCCTGCTGATCGTCAGGGAACTGCTGGCGGGTCCCCGCCGCTACACCGATCTCCACGCCGACCTGCCGGGCGTCAGCACGGATGTGCTCGCGTCCCGGCTCAAGGACATGGAGCGCGACGAACTGACCACCCGTCGCAAACTGCCCCCGCCCGCCGCCGCCTTCGTGTACGAGCTGACCGGGCGCGGCCGGGCACTGCTCCCGGTCCTCGTGGCGCTGGCGGAGTGGGGCTCGCCCGCGCTGGAGGAGCGCAGGCCCACCGATGCCGTACGGGCGCACTGGTTCGCCGTGCCACTGCTGCGGGTGCTCGCGGGACCGGCCGGGCCCCGGACGGAAGGGGTGGTGGAGGTCCGGCTCGACGAGGGCGTGTTCCATGTGCGGCTCGGCCCCGGCGGATCGTACGAGGACGGCGGGGGGCCGGTGTACGGGGACGGGCCCGCCGAGCGCCCCGACGCCTGTCTGGCCCTGGACTCCGCTACCTGCCGCGCGCTGGGCGAGGGGACGCTGACGGTCGGGGACGGGGTGCGGGACGGTCGTATCGAGGTGTCGGGCGACGGGGCGCTCGCCAAGGCGCTGCGGGGGGAGTGAGAGCGGGGGTGATCGGGTCCGGATCCGACGGCCGTCCGATCCGTCGGGCCTGCCGGGCCCGTCCCGGGCCGGGCGGTTCATCGGCGCGCGGAAAGTCTGTTGTTGTGGCTAATGTCATACTTGAAGGCGTCCGTAGCAGCCGGTAGCCCGCAGGGGTGGGATGAGCGACGATGAGGCAACCGGAGGAGCCCACGGCCAGGGTCACCATTGACGCGCGCGGCATCCTCAAGGCATGGAACGAAGGGGCCCGCCGGCTCCTGGGCCACCGGCCCGGCCAGATCGTCGGCCACCCGGCCGCGGAGCTGCTCGCCGACCCCGCGACCGCCCCGTCCCTCGCCGGACTCGCCGGGCTGACCAGGTGGAACGGGACCCTGACACTGCTGCGCGAGGACGGCGCGGAGACGGCCGTACGGCTGCTGGCGCACCGCCTCACCAGGGACGACGGCGCCACCGAGTGGCTCGTCGTCTCGCCGGGGAGCGCGGACGCCACCCCGACCCCGGGGAGCGCGGAGGCCCCCGCCACCGCCGGGGACGAGGCGCCGGAATCGTACGAGGAGATGGCCGAGCAGTCCTTCCGCCAGTCCCCGTGCACGATGGCGATCTACGACGGGTCCCTGCGGCTGCGCGGCCTGAACCAGGACATGGAACGCGTCCTGGGCCTCACCGTGGACGAGGTGTACGGGCTGAGGCTGCCGGATATGGTCCCCGGCGCCGACAGCGAGATCGTCCAGCGGAGCATGCGGCAGGTGCTGCGGACGGGCGTACGCCGGCACCACGAGTCCGCCGTACGGCTGGAGGGGTACGAACACGTATCGGCCTGGTCGGTCTTCCTCGCGCCGCTGCGGGACACCGCCGGACGGGTGTGGGGGGTGATCCTGTCCGCGCACGACATGACCGTCCAGCACACGGCCCAGCGGCGGCTGCTGCTGGTCAACGAGGCCAGCACCCGGATCGGCGCCAGCCTCGACCTCGTGAGCACCGCGCGGGAGCTGGTCGCCGTGACGGTCCCGGACTTCGCCGACTTCGTCACGGTCGATCTGCTCCCGGCCGTCGTCGGCGGGGTGGACGAGCCGTCGCCCGGTCCGCTCTCCGGCCATGTCGTCCTGCGGCGGGTCGCGTGCCGGTCCGTCCTGGAGGGCTCCCCCGAGGCCGTCGTCCAGGTCGGCGGCACCGCCTTCTACCCCGACGCGTCCCCCGCCGCCGAGTGCCTGATCACCGAGCGGGGGATCCTGCACCAGGTGACCGACCCCGGTGTGAACCGGTGGGCGGCGCAGGCGCCCGACCGGGCGGCCAGCATGCGCCGGTTCGGCTTCCACTCCACGATGGCCGTCCCGCTGCGGGCCCGGGGTACCACGCTCGGTGTGGCCACCTTCTCCCGCCACCGGAGCCCGGACCCCTTCGAGCAGGACGATCTGCTGCTCGCCGAGGAGATCACCGCGCGGGCGGCCGTCTGCATCGACAACGCCCGCCGCTACACCCGCGAACGCGAGACGGCGCTCACGCTCCAGCGCAGCCTGCTGCCCAAGGTGCTGCCCGAACACGCGGCGGTCGAGGCGGCCTTCCGCTACCTCCCGGCGGACTCGGGGGCCGGGGTGGGCGGCGACTGGTTCGATGTGATCCCGCTGTCCGGCGCGCGGGTCGCGCTGGTCGTGGGCGATGTCGTCGGCCACGGGGTGCAGGCGTCGGCCACGATGGGACGGCTGCGTACGGCGGTACGGACCCTGGCCGATGTCGACCTGCCGCCCGACGAACTGCTCACCCACCTCGACGACCTCGTCAACCACCTGTCCATGGAGGCGATGGGACGTCCGGGCCGCTCCGCCCGGCCGAGCGGCCGGCGTACGGACGGGGAGGCGCGGGGCGAGAGCGCCGGGAGCGGTGCGGAGAGCGCCGGGGACGTCGGCGCCACCTGCCTCTACGCGGTCTACGACCCGGTCTCCCGCCACTGCTCGGCGGCGCGCGCCGGGCATCCGCCGCCCGCCGTGGTCAGCCCGGACGGGACGGTCGAATTCCTCGACGTACCGGCGGGGCCGCCGCTCGGTCTGGGCGGTCTGCCGTTCGAGACCGTCGAGACCGAGCTGGCGGAGGGCAGCCTTCTCGCCCTCTACACCAACGGCCTCGTCGAGTCACGGGAGCGCGGCGGGGACGAGTCGACGGCCGCCCTCCGCGCGGCCCTGGCCCGGCCCGCCGAGCCGCTGGAGGACATCTGCGACGCCGTGCTCAAGGCGCTGCTCCTGGACCGGCAGACCGACGATGTCGCCCTGCTTCTCGCCCGGACCCGCGCGCTCGACGCCCATCAGGTGGTCACCTGGGAGCTGCCCTCCGATCCGGCCGTCGTGGCCAGGGTCCGCAGGGACGTTTCCGCGCAACTGACCGCCTGGGGGCTGGAGGAGGCCGTCTTCACCACGGAGCTGCTGGTCAGCGAACTCGTCACCAACGCCATCCGGTACGCGGAGGCCCCCATCCAGCTGCGCCTGATCCATCACCACAGCCTGATCTGCGAGGTCTCCGACGGCAGCAACACCGCCCCGCATCTGCGCCGGGCGCGGGTCTTCGACGAGGGAGGGCGCGGGCTGCTGCTCGTGGCCCAGCTGACCCAGAGCTGGGGCACCCGCCAGGGCGGGGTGGGCAAGACCATCTGGGCCGAACAGACCCTCCCGGTGGTCGAACGGACTTTTTCCATGGGGGAGTAGACCTTTTCGTAGTGGAGCGGACTTCCGTAGTTGAGTGGACTTCCACGGTGGAGCGGACCTTCTGTGGGACGGCCGACCGGCCGGTCCGCGGCCGGGCGCATGATGGGCGGGTGCGACTCGAAGCGATCACCTGGGAGCGGCTGACCGAGACACTCGCCGAGCGCGTGATGTCCCTCGGCCCGGCGGAGGACGGCGGCCCGTGGCCACGTGTCGCCATCGACGGGCCCCCGGCCGCCCGGACCGGCGAACGGGCCGGGGCGCTCGCCGAGGCGCTGCGCCTGCGCGGCCGGCCGGTGCTGGTGGTGGGGGCCGCCGGGTTCCTGCGCCCGGCCTCGCTGCGGTACGAGTACGGCCGCGAGGACCCCGAGACGTACTACAGCGGCTGGTTCGACACCGGGGCACTGTGGCGGGAGGTTTTCGCGCCGCTGGAGCGGGGCGGCTCCGGGCGGGTCCTGCCCGACCTCTGGGACCCGGCCACGGACCGGGCGACCCGCAGCCCGCACGTCGTCCTCCCGCCCGGCGGGGTGCTGGTGCTGCACGGGCCGCTGCTGATGGGCCACTGGTTCCCGTTCGACCTGACAGTCCATCTGCGGCTCTCGCCGGGGGCGCTGCGGCGCGGCACCGCCGAGGACGCGCTCTGGACGCTGCCCGCCTTCGAACGGTACGAGGACGAGGTGGACCCGGCGGCCACGGCGGACGTCGTCGTACGCGCCGATGATCCGCGCCGTCCGGCGTGGGGCGGCTGAGCGCGTACGGGCCGGGCGCGCCCCGGTGCCGTACGCGCTCGGGCGGGGCGGGCCGGGGCACGTCCGGGCCGGGCCGTACGGGCTACGGTGTCTCGGGGCGGCCGCCCGTCAGGGCCACCGCGTTCGCGCCCGCCCGGCAGCCCGCCGCC
This sequence comes from Streptomyces sp. NPDC088554, assembly GCF_044752945.1. Taxonomy (NCBI): domain Bacteria; kingdom Bacillati; phylum Actinomycetota; class Actinomycetes; order Kitasatosporales; family Streptomycetaceae; genus Streptomyces; species Streptomyces sp. NPDC088554. The sequence continues at coordinate 110,392 of NZ_JBIVMF010000008.1, forward strand.
GCGGCGGCCGCGGGATCCGCGCCGGCGAGGCGGGCCGCCAGGAACGCTCCGGTGAAGGCGTCGCCGGCGCCCGTGGTGTCCACGGCCCGCGCCGGGACCGGCGGGACCCGGGCCACCGGGGCGCCCGCCTCGGCGACCAGCGCGCCGTCACCGCCCAGGGTCACCACGGCCACCGGCACCCGGCGGCCCAGCGCGGCGGCGGCGTGCGCCGGGTCGGTCAGCCCGGTCAGCAGCCTGGCCTCGTCCACATTGGGGAGCAGGGTCTCCACGCCCTCGACGGCGGCCAGGAAGCGGTCCGCGCCCAGCTCCTTGAGGAACCCGGCCGAGGCGGGGTCCACGCTCACCGGAACCCCGCGCTCCGCCGCCGAGGCCAGTGCGGCGGCGGCCAGTCGGCGGCTCGTACCGGTGAAGAACAGATAGCCGGACAGATGCAGCCGGCCGACGCCGTCCAGCAGGGACGGCGACCAGTCGGCGGGTGACAGGCACAGGGTGGCACCGCTGTCGGTGAGCAGGGTGCGCTCGGCGTCCGCGTCGACCAGGCAGATCACCGTACCGGTCGGCCGGCGGTCGTCGACGACCAGCCGCGCGCGCACCCCCGCCCGGCGCAGCCGCTCCTCGTGCCAGTCGTGGGCGTCGGCGCCCACCCGGGCCAGCAGCCGTACATCGGCGCATCCGGAGCGGGCGGCCCAGCAGGCCGCGTTGGCCCCGGCGCCGCCCGGCAGGGTCCGGATCTCGGCCGCCGTGTCCGTACCGTGCGCGAGCGGGGTACGGAAGCGCGCCACCACATCGGTGACCACGTCCCCGACCACCAGCAGCGCGCCGCCGTCCGGCGCGCCGCTCAACGGTCCGTCCCGGGCCGGGCCGCGGCGATCCGCGCGGCGAGCAGCACATTGCCGCGCACCGCCGCGAGATTGGCCTCCAGCGAGGCGCCGCCGGTCCGCCGCATGAGCTGGTCCAGCAGGAACGGGGTGACGGCCTGTCCGGTGATGCCCCGGTCCCGGCAGTCGTCGAGGGCCTCGGCGAGCACCCGGTCGTGCAGCGCCGGATCGAGCTGAAGCTCCTCCGGTACGGGGTTGGCCACCAGCAGCGCCGTCTCCGGGCCGCCGAGCGCGTCCTGTGCCGCCATCACCGCCGCCACCTCCTCGGGCGTACCGACCGTCCAGTCGACGGGCTCGCCCGACGAGGCCAGATAGAAGCCCGGGAAGCGGTCCGTCCCGTAACCGAGGATCCCGACGCCGAGCGTCTCCAGCCGTTGGAGCGTCGCCGGTACGTCGAGGATCGACTTGACGCCCGCGCAGACGACCGTGATCCGGGTCCTGGCCAGCAGCCGCAGGTCGGCCGACTCGTCCTGGGTCTCGGTCCAGCCACGGTGGACCCCGCCCAGGCCGCCGGTGGCGAAGACCCGGATCCCGGCCCGCGCGGCCAGGAACGCCGTGGCGGACACGGTCGTCGCGCCACTGGCCCCCGCCGCGAGCGCGGGCGCCAGATCGCGGTGCCCGAGTTTGCGTACGGAATCGTCCTCGGCGACCCGCTCCAGCTGGTCCTTGGCCAGCCCCACACAGGGCCTGCCGTCCAGCACGGCCACGGTGGCGGGCACGGCCCCGCCGGACCGTACGAGCGCCTCCAGCTCTCGGGCGACCGCCAGATTGCGCGGGCGCGGCAGCCCGTGCGCGATGATCGTCGACTCCAGGGCCACCACGGGCCGGCGCGCGGCGAGTGCCTCACGTACCTCGGGGGAAAGGTGCAATGCGGTCTCTGACATGTACCCATCCATGGCACGCCCGGGGCCCGCGCAAACGTCGGGGCGCCCGCGCCCGCTCCGTACGACCGGATCAGGTACGCCGGGCGGGCTCCGCCGCCCGCGCTCAGAACAGCGGCTCGGGGAGGACGCCTTCCAGGGTCAGCAGCCGTCGTTTCGTCTCCAGCCCGCCGCTGAAGCCCCCCAGCCCACCGTCGCTCTCCACCACCCGGTGGCACGGCACCACCACCGGCAGCGGGTTGGAACCCATCGCCGCGCCGACCGCCTGGGCCGCCCCCGGACTGCCCACCCGCTCGGCCAGCGTGCCGTACCCGACGACCGTGCCGTACGGGACGGTCGTCGCCAGCTCGCGCAGCACCTGCCGGTTGAAGCCCGAGGAGAGCGACCAGTCCAGCGGCAGCGCGAAGTCCCGCGGCTCGCCCGCGAAGTACGCCGACAGTGCGCGTATCGGCCCGGCGAGCAGATCGGACGCGGACTCGGCGGGCCGGACGCCGAACCGCTCCTCGATCCGGCCGAGTGCCTTCTCCCGCGCCGCTCCCTCGGCGTGGAAGGTGACGCTCACCAGACCCTGGTCCGTCGCGGCCAGCAGCAGCGGCCCGATGCCGCTCGCCACGACGGTCCACTCCACCCGTGACTGCCCGTGTTCGTTCATGCGGACCACGGTACGGCCCACCACTGACAAAGGGGCCGGCGGTACCGGGACGCGGGTGTCCCCGGGCGAGGACTTGGTCACCCTGTGGCCACCACATCAAGCCGGTGCGGATGACCGCCATTGATTCACAGTATGGGCACATGTCGGCCAGGGAAACTCCTTGGACCTGCGGTTCTGTCGAACGGACGGCTGCGCGCGGCCGTCCGGCCACCGCCATAAATCGACAAAACGGCAGAGACGTGTTTGATTCCGGTGGCTGCCGTCCTACCCTCCCGGAACCAGCGCATCCGTACAGTGAGCACAAGGGGCGAAGGGCAAACCACTATGCAGGGCACAATCGACGGATTCAGCTACGGCCTCGTCACACCCGTGGCGGCCTTTCTCATGGCCTGGCTCGGCGCGGCACTGGGCCTGCGCTGTACCGCGAGATCCCTGCGCGCCCGGCGCCCGTGGAAGGCCGGCGGGCTCGCGCTCGGCGCGGCCTCGCTCGGCTCCGGTGTCTGGACCATGCACTTCATCGCGATGATGGGCTTCTCCGTCGTCGAGACACCGATCGGCTACGACATACCGACCACGCTGGCCAGCCTGCTCCTGGGCGTTCTCATGGTCGGGATCGGGATCTTCATCGTCGGCTACCGGGGGATGACCGGGATGGCCCTGGTCACCGGCGGCACGATCACCGGCCTCGGCATCGCCACCATGCACTATCTGGGCATGGCCGGACTGCGGATGCACGGGCGGGTCGGCTACGACACCGGGACCGTCGCGCTCTCCGTCCTCATCGCCGTCGCCGCGGCGACGGCGGCGCTCTGGGTGACCGTCTCGCAGCGGGGGATCCTGGCGAGCCTGACCGCCAGCCTGGTGATGGGCATCGCATCGACCGGCCTGCACTACACCGGGATGTCCGCCGTCCACGTTCATCTGGAGAAGGCCGCCGGAGTCCCCGACGGCACCCCGGCCACCGAACTCCTCGTCCCCATGCTGCTCGGCCCCGCGGTCTTCCTGCTGCTGGCGGGGGTGGCGGTGTTCTACGACCCGAAGCTGGTGACCGGCGGCCGGATCTACGAGCGCCACATCCTGGCCGGGAGCGAGGTGTGCGGACGCGCCGGGGTGCCCGCGCAGCGGCTGCGGCCGAGCGCCGGCCACCGCGGGTACGGGGAGCGCGGGTACGGCGGTCGCGGGTACGGCGGGTACGGCGGTCGCGGATACGGAAACCACGAGTATGGAAACCGTGAGTACGGCGACCGCACCGCCGTCCGATCCGTGCGGCGGGGCTCCCCGGACCTCCACGACCGGTGAGCCGGGGCCGCTCGCGGCCCGGTTGTCAGTGGGGGGTCGTACGGTGGATCCATGCGGCCCGTTTCCAAGATCGAACGTACGGTGGCGCCCTTCGAGGTCGTCAGCTCCTACCAGCCCAGCGGTGACCAGCCGACGGCCATCGCCGACCTGGAGCGGCGTGTCCGCGCGGGCGAGAAGGACGTCGTCCTGCTCGGTGCGACCGGCACGGGAAAGTCGGCCACCACCGCCTGGATGATCGAGAAGCTCCAGCGCCCCACCCTGGTGATGGCGCCGAACAAAACGCTCGCGGCCCAGCTGGCGAACGAGTTCCGGGAGCTGTTCCCCTATAACGCCGTCGAGTACTTCGTCTCGTACTACGACTACTACCAGCCCGAGGCGTACGTCCCCCAGTCGGACACCTACATCGAGAAGGACTCCTCGATCAACGAGGAGGTCGAGCGGCTGCGCCACTCCGCGACGAACTCCCTCCTGACCCGCCGCGATGTGATCGTGGTCGCCTCGGTCTCCTGCATCTACGGCCTGGGCACGCCCCAGGAGTACGTGGACCGGATGGTGCCGCTGAAGGTCGGCGCGGAAATGGACCGCGACCAGCTGCTGCGCCGCTTCGTCGACATCCAGTACACGCGCAACGACCTGGCGTTCACCCGTGGCACCTTCCGGGTCCGCGGCGACACCATCGAGATCTTCCCGGTCTACGAGGAACTGGCCGTCCGGATCGAGATGTTCGGCGACGAGATCGAGGCCCTCTCCACGCTGCACCCGCTCACCGGCGAGGTCATCAGCGACGACCAGGAGCTGTACATCTTCCCCGCGAGCCACTACGTGGCCGGGCCCGAGCGCATGGAGAAGGCGGTCAACGGCATCGAGCGGGAGCTGGAGTCCCGCCTCGCCGAGCTGGACAGGCAGGGCAAGCTGCTGGAGTCCCAGCGGCTGCGCATGCGCACGACGTACGACATCGAGATGATGCGCCAGATCGGCTCCTGCTCCGGGATCGAGAACTACTCGATGCACTTCGACGACCGTGGCCCCGGCTCCCCGCCCAACACCCTCCTCGACTACTTCCCCGAGGACTTCCTGCTGGTCATCGACGAGTCGCATGTCACCGTGCCGCAGATCGGCGCGATGTACGAGGGCGACGCGTCCCGCAAGCGGACCCTCGTCGACCACGGCTTCCGGCTGCCCTCCGCACTCGACAACCGCCCGCTGAAGTGGGAGGAGTTCCAGCAGCGGATCGACCAGACCGTCTATCTCTCGGCCACCCCCGGGACCTACGAGCTGTCCCGCTCCGACGGCTTCGTGGAGCAGATCATCCGCCCCACCGGCCTCATCGACCCGGAGGTCGTCGTCAAGCCCACGGAGGGCCAGATCGACGACCTGGTGCACGAGATCCGCGAGCGCGTCGAGAAGGACGAGCGCGTCCTGGTCACCACGCTCACCAAGAAGATGGCCGAGGACCTCACCGAGTACTTCCTCGAACTGGGCATCCGGGTGCGCTATCTGCACAGCGACGTCGACACCCTCCGCCGGGTCGAGCTGCTGCGCGAGCTGCGCGCCGGGGAGTACGACGTACTGGTCGGCATCAACCTGCTGCGCGAGGGCCTCGACCTGCCGGAAGTCTCGCTGGTGGCCATCCTCGACGCCGACAAACAGGGCTTCCTGCGCTCCGGGACCTCGCTGATCCAGACCATCGGCCGTGCCGCGCGCAATGTCTCGGGCCAGGTCCATATGTACGCGGACAGGATCACCCCGGCGATGGAGAAGGCCATCGACGAGACGAACCGCCGCCGGGAGAAGCAGACCGCCTACAACACCGAGCGCGGTATCGACCCCCAGCCGCTCCGCAAGAAGATCAACGACATCGTCGCGACCATCGCGCGCGAGGAGGTCGACACCGAGGCCCTGCTCGGCAGCGGATACCGGAAGGCGAAGGACGGCAAGCAGGGCAAGGCCCCGGTGCCCTCGCTCGGCATGAAGCCCGCCAAGGGCGCCCGGCCGGGCGCGGTGGTCACCGACCGCCCCGCCGCCGAACTGGCCGGGATCATCGAGGAGATGACCGACCGGATGCGGGCCGCCGCCGCCGAGCTCCAGTTCGAGATCGCCGCCCGGCTACGGGACGAAGTGGGCGAGCTGAAGAAGGAACTGCGGCAGATGAGGGAGGCGGGACTCGCCTGACACCCCGGGACACCTGGTGTGTTGCAGGACCGACACAGAAAGGGCCGAAGTCTCCTGCGCCGTCAGCAGTACTGCGTAGGGTGCTGCGCAACCGCATACGGACGGTTGCGGGGGAAACCATTCGAGAGGGGACAGCGGTGGACGTATCGAAAGGCGGCGCGTCCGGGGGCCCGGGGGTCAATCTGACCAAGGGCCAGGCCATCAGCCTGGAGAAGAAGGGCGGCGGGACCCTGACCGCGGTGCGGATGGGGCTCGGCTGGCAGGCCGCGCCGCGCCGGGGCCTGTTCGGCTCCCGCACCCGGGAGATCGACCTCGACGCCTCGGCGGTGCTTTTCGCCGACAAGCAGCCGGTCGACGTGGTCTTCTTCCGTCATCTCGTCAGCGACGACGGCTCGGTGAAGCACACCGGCGACAACCTGGTCGGCGGCGCCGGCCAGGGCGGCGACGACGAGGCGATCCTCGTCGACCTGGCGCGGGTCCCGGTCCATATCGACCAGATCGTCTTCACGGTGAACTCGTTCACCGGCCAGACCTTCCAAGAGGTGCAGAACGCGTTCTGCCGCATCGTCGACGAGACGAACGGCCAGGAGCTGGCGCGCTACACGCTCGACGGCGGTGGCCAGTACACCGCGCAGATCATGGCCAAGGTCAGCCGCGCGGGCGCGGGCTGGCAGATGACGGCCCTGGGCAACCCGGCCAACGGCCGTACGTTCCAGGACCTGATGCCGGCGATCCTGCCGCAGCTGTGAGCAGCCGCGCGCGACGCGACTGACCGCCTTCGCCGAACGCGGAGGCCGGGCGGTACGGCTTCCCGGCGGCCGGGCACCCGCCCGCGCCGAACGCGGAAGCCGTACCGCTGTCGTACCCACCCACCCCAGCCACACACAGCCGAACACCGACGAGGGGACAGAGGCGATGACGGCCGAGCTGGTCCGGGGGCAGAACCACCCCCTGCCCCACACCCGACTGGAGATCCGGGTGACGGCCGGCGCGCCCGTCCTGGCCTGCGCCACCCTCGGCGGTGCCGGGGGCACCGTGCCCGGCGCCGAATGGATCGTCCACCCCGGCGCGCCCGCGCTCCCCGGTATCGAGGTGTCCCGCCGGGCCGCGCCGGGGCTGCGCTTCCACATCGACCTGGACGCCATGCCCGAGCGGGTCGAGCGGGTCCATGTCCTGCTCGCGCTCCCCGAGGGCGTCGGCGGCCCCGACCGCTTCGGCGCCACCGCTGCCCCCTTCGCCGCCGTCACCTCCACCGACGGCACCGAGATCGCCGGCTTCACCCTCACGGGCCTGGACACGGAGTCCGCCGTCGTCGCGCTGGAGCTGTACCGCCGCCGGGGCGCGTGGAAGGTCCGGGCCGTCGGCCAGGGGTACGCGGGCGGCCTCGCCGAACTCTTCGGCGACCAGGGCCTGCCCCGGGCCGGTGCCCTCGCCGCCGGGATCCAGGAGACGGCCGCACGCCATCTCGCGGGAGCCGTTCAGGCGCCCCTGCCCGGAGCGCCGGACCCGGCGCCGCGCGCGGCGCCACAGCCCCGGGCCCCGGAGCCCCAGGACCGGCCCGGCACCGTACCGGCGCAGCAGCCCGCCCCGCAGAGCGGCACGGGGGCCGGTGGCGCGGTCGGCTACGCGCACCCCGGCCGGCGCGCCTCGGCGCCGCCGGCACCGCCCCCGGCCGCCGCCGAGCCCGCGCCGGGCAGCCCGCCCCGGCCGGTCGCCGGGGACGCCACCGGCTGGACCATGGACGAGCGCCTGTACAACCAGGTCTGGGGCATGTTCGAGGACCTGGCCCGTACCACCGCCGCCTACCGTGGCGCGATGGACTTCGCCGAGTCCCGGATGGACCAGGAGCTGGACCGTGTCCTCGCCGACCCGCGCAACCGCGTCGGCGGAGCGGGGGACAGCGCCCGCGAGGCCGTCCGCGCCCGGCACGACCAGCTCGCCGACCGGGCCCGCGAGGCCCTCGACCGCGATCTCGCCCAGCTCACCGCCGAGTCCGAGGTGGTCGAGCCCGCCCTGCCGCCCGCCTACGCCCGCTGGGACAGCCCGGTCTGGCAGGGCTACCGGGTCCCGATGGAGCTGCCGATGGCGCTGCGCCTGGGCGATGTCCATCTGCCCGAGCGCCCCGATCTGCGGATCCCGATGCTCGTACGGCTGCCGCTGGAGCGCGGGTTGTGGATCGACAGCGGCCGGTCCGGCTCCGAGGCCGCCCTGATGACGGACGGGTCCCGGCTGCGCGGGCTGGCCATGGACACCGCCGTCGGCCTCGCCGCGCGGCTGCTCGCCGTCCATCCGCCCGCCGGGTTCACCGTCCAGGTGATCGACCCGGCCGGCTCGGGGGCCGCGCAGCTGGCCCCGCTGACCGCGTCCGGGGTGCTGGACGAGCCGCCCGCCGCCGGGGCCGGGGGAGTGGCGGCGGTCCTCGCGAAGCTCACCCGGCGGGTGGATCTGGTGCAGATGGCGGTACGCGCCGGCACGCCCGAGTCCCTGCCGCCGGAGCTGGACACCGCCGAGCAGCTGCTGATCGTCAACGATTTCCCGCACGGCTTCGACGACCGCGCGGTCACCCAGTTGCGCTATCTCGCGGACGAGGGTCCGGCGGTCGGTGTCCACCTGCTGATGGTGGCCGACCGCGAGGACGCGAGCGGGTACGGGCCGGTACTCGACCCGCTCTGGCGCTCTCTCCTGCGGATCACCCCACTTCCGGACGATCACCTGCAGGACCCCTGGGTCGGACACGCATGGACATATGAGTCTCCGGTGGTGCCTGCCGGAAGTCGGGTGTTGACTGATATTCTCGGCCAAGTGGCCGAAGCTCGACGCTCCTGGCCGCACTGACCTGCGGATTTGAGACTCCTTTACCCAACTCTTTACCTTCTTTTGGGTTTTAGTGTACTCTCCTCCGTAGCGGAGGGGAGTACTCCCACATCGCGACGTACCCGTCAATACGGGCCGCCATCGGTCCCGGGGCGTCGGCCGGACGGCAGAGCCGTTCAGGTGGAGGAGACCTCCGGCAGCGGACGACGCTGATCAGTTGCCGTACGAAGCCGGAGGAACAGTGGACGTCTCTTTGAACGTGTGGTTGCTGACCATTCTTGGTCTGTCAGCCCTGATCGCCGTCGATTTCTTCATCGGGCGCAAGCCCCATGACGTATCGATCAAGGAAGCGGGGATCTGGACGATCGTCTGGATCGTCCTCGCGGTCCTGTTCGGTTTCGGGGTGATGCTGTTCGGTACGACGCAGGCGTCCGGCGAGTTCTTCGCGGGCTTCATCACCGAGAAGTCGCTCAGCGTCGACAACCTCTTCGTCTTCGTCCTGATCATGGCGAAGTTCTCGGTGCCGACCCATCTCCAGCAGCGGGTGCTGCTCATCGGCGTACTGATAGCGCTGGTCCTGCGCGCGATCTTCATCGCCGCGGGTGCCGCGATCATCGCCAGCTTCTCGTGGGTCTTCTTCATCTTCGGCGCGTTCCTGCTCTACACCGCCTGGAAGCTCATCCAGGAGGCGCGCTCCGGTCATGAGGAAGAGGAGTTCGAGGAGAACCGCCTGCTGAAGTCCGTCGAGAAGCGCTTCGGCGTCGCCGACAAGTACCACGGCACCAAGCTCTTCATCCAGGTCAACGGCAAGCGTGTGCTGACCCCCCTGATGGTCGTCATGCTCGCCATCGGCACCACGGACGTGCTGTTCGCGCTGGACTCCATCCCCGCGATCTTCGGCCTCACCCAGGACCCGTACATCGTCTTCACCGCCAACGCCTTCGCGCTGATGGGTCTGCGGCAGCTCTACTTCCTCATCGGCGGACTGCTCAAGAAGCTGGTGCACCTCAGCTACGGGCTGTCGGTCATCCTGGGCTTCATCGGGGTGAAGCTCGTTCTGCACGCGCTGCACGAGTCAGGGGTGCATGTCCCCGAGATCTCCATCCCGGTCTCGCTCGGCGTCATCTGCGGTGTGCTGGTCATCACCACCATCACCAGCCTCATCGCCTCCAAGAAGCAGGCCGAGCGCGACGCGGCCGAGGGCAAGATCGAGGCCTGATCCGCACCGCGGAGAGCCCGCACCGCGGTATATCCGTCCCGTAGTAGCTGTCCCGCAGAGCCGGTGGACCGGCCCTGCGGGACAGTGCCGTCTACCAGCCCCGCGCCCGCCACTCGGCGAGGTGCGGGCGCTCGGCGCCGAGGGTGGAGTCGTTCCCGTGGCCGGGATAGATCCAGGCCTCGTCCGGCAGGGCCCCGAAGACCTTGGCCTCCAGGCCGTCCAGCAGAGTGCCGAACTCGGCCGGGCCCGCGGTCTTCCCCGGGCCGCCCGGGAAGAGGCAGTCGCCGGTGAAGACATGCGGGTGACCGTATGGATCGTCGTAGACCAGGACGATCGAGCCCGGGGTGTGGCCCACCAGCCACCGCGCGGTGAGGGAGACCTCGCCCACCCGGATGATGTCCCCGTCGTCGACCAGGACATCGGTGGGGACGGGGATGCCCTCCGCGTCGTACCGGCCCGCGTACGTACGCGCACCGGTCGCCGCCACGACCTCGGCCAGCGCCTGCCAGTGGTCGCCGTGGCGGTGGGTGGTGACGACGGACGCGATGCCGTCCTCGCCGATCAGGGTCAGCAGGGTCCCGGCGTCATGGGCCGCGTCGATCAGCAGCTGCTCGCCGGTGGCCCGGCAGCGCAGCAGATAGGCGTTGTTCTCCATCGGCCCGACGGCGGCCTTGGAGATCGTCAGGGCGGACAGTTCATGGACATCCGCAGGTCCGCCGACCTTTACCGCTCCGCTGTACGTCATGCGTTCAGCCTATAGCGGGGGCAGTACGGGCAGGGGGCCGCCGGAGCACTCCAGCGCGGCTCCGTCACGGCGGCCCGCGAGCCAGGCCAGCAGGTCGGAGGCGGGGCCGGTGACGGAGCGCGGGGCGCCCTCCGGGCCGCCGGTGCGCCAGTCGCCCCCGCCGGACGCGGCCAGGGCCAGCGGCGGGATGTCCGGGTTCCCGGCGAAGCGCTCCGCGAGGAAGCCGATCTCCCGGGCGGTGAACTCCTCGGGGAAGTCCTCCGGGCCGTAGCCGAGCCCCAGATCGGCGTGGTGCAGCTCCACCTCGATCCAGCGGCGGAACGGCACACGCGCCGCCACGTCCGTGACCCCGTTGCGCATCGTGATCACCCGGCTCCAGTCGGCGGGGACGGCGGCGGAACGCTGGAAACGGTCCGAGGCGTTCCGTACGTCGGCGAGCTGGTCCGCGAGGGGGCGGGGGGCATCCCGCTCGATGTCCGCGTCCCGGGTGCGGGCGTCCACGTACATCGGCCGGCCTTCGAGAACATTCACCAGCGCGTCCGCGTTACGCGCGAGGTGTGCCAGTACGTGGCCACGGCTCCAGCCCGGCAGCCGTGACGGCGCGGCGGTGGCGGCGTTGTCCAGTGTGGCGGCCGCGGTCAGCAGTCGCTCGGTCGCTTCGCGTACAGAGGCCAGGTCCTGTTCGTGATCGATCATGGCGCCGACGATAGCTCCGCCACTCGATCGGGTGAAGACGACCGGCGACCGCCGTAAATCGAATGCACGTGCTATAGGCTCGGAAGAGGCATCCTGGCATGTAGGCAATCCCCGTTCCATTCGTTCTGGCGCCCCCCTCGCACCCGGCAGGAAAGCAGGGGGCTCCGCCGCTGCTTCTCCTCAGAAAGGTGCGGACCGGCGTGGCCGACCGTCTCATCGTCCGTGGCGCGCGCGAGCACAATCTCAAGAACGTCTCGCTCGACCTCCCCCGTGACTCACTCATCGTCTTCACCGGGCTCTCCGGGTCGGGCAAGTCCTCGCTCGCGTTCGACACGATCTTCGCCGAGGGGCAGCGCCGGTACGTGGAGTCGCTCTCCTCGTACGCCCGGCAGTTCCTCGGCCAGATGGACAAGCCGGACGTCGATTTCATCGAGGGCCTCTCCCCGGCCGTCTCCATCGACCAGAAGTCGACCTCGCGCAACCCCCGCTCGACGGTCGGCACGATCACCGAGGTCTACGACTACCTCCGGCTGCTCTTCGCCCGGATCGGCAAGCCGCACTGCCCCGAGTGCTCCCGGCCGATCTCCCGCCAGTCGCCGCAGGCCATCGTCGACCGGGTGCTCGATCTGCCCGAGGGGAGCCGCTTCCAGGTGCTCTCGCCGCTCGTCCGTGAGCGCAAGGGCGAGTTCGTCGATCTCTTCGCCGATCTCCAGACCAAGGGGTACAGCCGGGCCAGGGTCGACGGCCGGACCATCCAGCTCACCGAGCCGCCCACGCTCAAGAAGCAGGAGAAGCACACCATCGAGGTGGTAGTCGACCGCCTCACGGTGAAGGACAGCGCCAAGCGCCGGCTCACCGACTCGGTCGAGACCGCGCTCGGGCTCTCCGGAGGCATGGTCGTGCTCGACTTCGTCGACCTCGCCGAGGACGACCCCGAGCGCGAGCGGATGTACTCCGAGCATCTGTACTGCCCGTACGACGACCTCTCCTTCGAGGAGCTGGAGCCCCGCTCCTTCTCGTTCAACTCGCCCTTCGGTGCCTGCCCCGACTGCACCGGTATCGGTACGCGCATGGAGGTCGACCCGGAGCTGATCGTCCCGGACGAGGACAAGTCCCTCGACGAGGGCGCGATCCACCCCTGGTCCCACGGCCACACCAAGGAGTACTTCGGACGGCTGATCGGCGGCCTCTCCCAGGCCCTCGGATTCCGTACGGACATCGCGTGGGCCGGGCTGCCGCAGCGCGCCAAGAAGGCTCTGCTGTACGGCCACAAGACCCAGGTGGAGGTCCGCTACCGCAACCGGTACGGGCGCGAGCGCGCCTACACCACCCCCGCCTTCGAAGGGGCGGTCACCTTCGTCAAGCGGCGCCACACGGAGTCCGAGAGCGACAGCAGCAGGGAGCGGTTCGAGGGCTATATGCGCGAAGTGCCCTGTCCGACCTGCGAGGGCACCCGGCTCAAGCCGATCGTCCTGGCGGTGACGGTGATGGAGAAGTCCATCGCCGAGGTCGCCGCGCTGTCGATCAGCGACTGTGCCGACTTCCTCGCCCGCCTCAAGCTGAACGCGCGGGACAAGCAGATCGCCGAGCGCGTGCTCAAGGAGGTCAACGAGCGGCTGAAGTTCCTGGTCGACGTCGGTCTCGACTACCTCTCGCTCAACCGCGCGGCCGGGACCCTCTCCGGTGGCGAGGCGCAGCGCATCCGGCTCGCCACCCAGATCGGCTCCGGTCTGGTCGGGGTGCTGTACGTCCTGGACGAGCCGTCCATCGGTCTGCACCAGCGGGACAACCACCGGCTGATCGAGACGCTGGTCCGGCTGCGCGACATGGGCAACACCCTGATCGTCGTGGAGCACGACGAGGACACGATCAAGGTCGCCGACTGGGTGGTGGACATCGGTCCCGGCGCGGGCGAGCACGGCGGCCGGGTCGTGCACTCGGGGCCGCTGAAGGGGCTGCTGGCCAACAAGGAGTCGATGACCGGCCAGTATCTCTCCGGCAAGAGGTCCATTCCGACCCCGGAGATCCGCCGCCCCGTCGACCCGGGCCGCCGGCTCACGGTGCACGGCGCCCGGGAGAACAATCTGCGGGACATCGACGTGTCGTTCCCGCTGGGGGTGTTCACGGCGGTCACCGGTGTCTCGGGCTCCGGGAAGTCGACTCTGGTCAACGACATCCTCTATACGCACCTGGCCCGCGAGCTGAACGGCGCGAAGTCGGTGCCGGGGCGCCACACCCGGGTCGACGGCGACGACCTGGTCGACAAGGTGGTCCACGTCGACCAGTCGCCCATCGGCCGTACGCCCCGGTCCAACCCGGCCACGTACACCGGCGTCTTCGACCATGTCCGCAAGCTCTTCGCGGAGACGATGGAGGCCAAGGTCCGCGGCTATCTCCCCGGGCGCTTCTCCTTCAATGTCAAGGGCGGCCGCTGCGAGAACTGCTCGGGCGACGGCACGATCAAGATCGAGATGAACTTCCTGCCGGACGTGTACGTCCCGTGCGAGGTCTGCCACGGGGCGCGGTACAACCGGGAGACCCTGGAGGTCCACTACAAGGGCAAGTCCATCGCCGAGGTGCTGGACATGCCGATCGAGGAGGCGCTGGACTTCTTCGAGGCCGTGCCGACGATCTCGCGCCACCTCAGGACGCTCAACGAGGTCGGCCTCGGCTATGTCCGGCTCGGCCAGTCCGCGCCGACCCTCTCGGGGGGTGAGGCGCAGCGGGTGAAGCTGTCGAGCGAGTTGCAGAAGCGTTCGTCGGGCCGCACGGTGTACGTGCTGGACGAGCCCACGACCGGTCTGCACTTCGAGGACATCAGCAAGCTGATCACGGTGCTGTCCGGGCTGGTCGAGAAGGGCAACACGGTGATCGTGATCGAGCACAACCTGGACGTCATCAAGACGGCGGACTGGGTGATCGACATGGGCCCCGAGGGCGGCAACGGTGGCGGCCTGGTCCTCGCGGAAGGCACCCCGGAGCAGGTGGCCGGGGTCCCGGCCAGCCACACCGGCAAGTTCCTGCGGGAGATCCTGGACGCGGAGCGGATCAGCGACGCCGAACCGGTGAAGAAACCGGCGGCGGCCAGGAAGACCGCGGCGAAGGGAGCCACGGCGACGAAGACCGCAGCGACGAAGACCGCGGCGACGAAGAAGACCGTGGCGGCGAAGGGGGCCACGGCCAGGAAGGCGGTCGCGAAGAAGGCGGTCGCGAAGAAGGCGGCCGCGAAGCCCACCACCCGTACCCGCCGGGCCTGACACCGGGCCCGCACCGGGCCTGACGCAGGTCCTGCTCCGGGCCGCCCTGTCCTGCGCCGCCCCGGGCCGCTCCGCCGGATGCCGTGTTCCGGCGGGGCGGGCCGTCCGGAGAGGGGCGCTCCGGGGCGGCCGGAGTGGGGCCGGTATCGTCGCGTATGTCGCTTGCCCTGTCCTGACCAGTGGAGATGCCATGTCCGGCCCGTCCGCCCCTCGCCGTACCGTGTTGAAGGGCGCCGCGCTCGCCGGTGTGGCCGGGCTGGGGGTGGCGGCCTGTTCCACCGAGTCGAAGCTCGGCCACGCCGAGTCGCCCACCCCGACCGCCGCGGAAGCGCTGGGTCCTGAGTCCGAGGTCCCGGTCGGCGGGGCGAAGCTCTACAAGGAGCAGCGCGTGGTGGTCAGCTGCCCCAAGAAGGGCGAGTACAAGGCGTTCAGCGCCCAGTGCACCCACGCGGGCTGTCTGCTGGAGAAGCTGGAGGGCACGGTGGGCGACTGCCCGTGCCACGGCAGCAAGTTCGATGTCACCACCGGCGCGGTGCTCCAGGGCCCGGCGACCGTACCGCTGCCCGCGGTGCCCGTCAGGGCCGAGGGCGGCAACCTCGTGGCGGGCCCGCAGGGCTGAGCGCCCGGGGCGGGAGCCCGAGGGACGCGCGACCCCGCTGTCAGTCCCCGACAGTAGGGTGGTGTGCATGGCCGACCCCTCCAGTTACCGCCCCAAGCCGGGACAGATCCCCGACGCGCCGGGGGTCTACAAGTTCCGTGACGACCACCGCCGGGTGATCTACGTCGGTAAGGCGAAAAGCCTGCGCCAGCGGCTCGCCAGCTACTTCCAGGACCTGGCGGGTCTGCACCCGCGCACCCGCACCATGGTCACCACGGCGGCGTCCGTGGAGTGGACCATAGTCGCCACCGAGGTCGAGGCGCTTCAGCTGGAGTACTCCTGGATCAAGGAGTACGACCCCCGGTTCAACGTCAAGTACCGCGACGACAAGAGCTATCCGTCGCTCGCCGTCACGCTCAACGAGGAGTTCCCGCGCGTCCAGGTCATGCGCGGCCCCAAGAAGAAGGGCGTGCGCTACTTCGGTCCTTACGGACACGCCTGGGCGATCCGCGAGACCGTCGACCTGATGCTCCGTGTCTTTCCCGTACGGACCTGTTCCGCCGGGGTGTTCAGGAACGCGGAGCGCACCGGCCGCCCCTGTCTGCTCGGCTATATCGGCAAGTGCTCGGCGCCCTGCGTCGGCCGGGTCACCCCCGAGGCCCATCGCGAACTGGCCGAGGAGTTCTGCGACTTCATGGCGGGCCGCACCGGTACGTACATCCGCCGGCTGGAGCGGCGGATGACGGACGCCGCCGAGGAGATGGAGTACGAGAAGGCGGCCCGGCTGCGGGACGACATAGGCGCTCTGCGCCGTGCGATGGAGAAGAACGCCGTCGTGCTCGCCGACGCCACCGACGCCGATCTGATCGCGGTCGCCGAGGACGAGCTGGAGGCCGCCGTCCAGATCTTCCACGTCCGCGGCGGCCGGGTCAGGGGCCAGCGCGGCTGGGTCACCGACAAGGTCGAGGCCGTGGAGACGGCGGGCCTCGTCGAGCACGCGCTCCAGCAGTTGTACGGGGAGGAGCGCGGCGACGCCGTCCCCAAGGAGGTCCTCGTCCCCGCGCTGCCGGAGGACGCCGACGCGGTCACCCAGTGGCTGAGCGACCGCCGGGGCTCCCAGGTCTCCCTGCGGATCCCGCAGCGCGGCGACAAGAAGGACCTGATGGCGACCGTCGCGCGCAACGCGGAGCAGTCCCTCGTCCTGCACAAGACCAAGCGCGCCAGCGATCTGACCACCCGGTCCCGCGCGCTGGAGGAGATCTCGGAGGCCCTCGGCCTGGACGGCGCGCCGCTGCGTATCGAGTGCTTCGACATCTCGCACCTCCAGGGCGACGACGTGGTGGCGTCGATGGTGGTCTTCGAGGACGGTCTGGCCCGCAAGAGCGAGTACCGCCGCTTCCAGATCAAGACCTTCGACGGACAGGACGACGTCCGGTCCATGCACGAAGTGATCACCCGGCGTTTCCGGCGCTACCTCCAGGAGAAGGAGCGGACGGGGGAGTGGGGAGAGGCGGAGACCCCCGAGGCGGTCGGCGGCCCCGTCGGTGAGGTGCCCGCCGAGCAGCTCACCGAGGACGACGGCCGCCCCAAGCGCTTCGCCTATCCTCCCCAGCTCCTCGTGGTCGACGGTGGACAGCCCCAGGTCGCCGCCGCCCGGCGGGCCCTCGACGAGCTGGGCATCGACGACATCGCCGTCTGCGGCCTCGCCAAGCGCCTCGAAGAGGTCTGGCTGCCCGGCGACACCGACCCCGTGGTGCTGCCGCGTACCAGCGAGGGGCTCTATCTCCTCCAGCGGGTACGGGACGAGGCGCACCGCTTCGCCATCACCTATCAGCGGGCCAAACGGGCCAAACGCGTCAGGAGCAGCCCGCTCGACGAGGTCGCGGGGCTCGGGGAGTCCCGTAAACAAGCGCTCATCAAGCATTTCGGCTCGTTGAAGAGGCTTCGGCAGGCGACAATCGATCAGATCTGCGAGGTTCCCGGTGTGGGCCGCAAGACGGCCGAGTCCATCATGGTGGCCTTCGCCGCGGCGGCCCCGGCGGCACCCGCCGTGAACACGGCAACAGGAGAGATCATGGAAGACAACGGGGGCACCACGCATGACTGAGCGCGACCGGGACGGAGCAGGGCACGTGAGTACGGGCACCCCAAAGGAGAACGGTGAGGCCGTCGAGGCGGCCATCCCCGAGCTGGTGATCATCTCCGGCATGTCGGGCGCGGGCCGCAGCACCGCGGCCAAGTGTCTGGAGGACCTCGGCTGGTTCGTCGTGGACAATCTGCCGCCCGCGCTGATCCCCACCATGGTGGAGCTGGGCGCGCGCTCGCAGGGCAATGTCGCGCGGATCGCCGTCGTCGTGGACGTCCGCGGCCGGCGGTTCTTCGACAACCTCCGCGAATCCCTCGCGGACCTCGACGCCAAGGAGGTCACCCGGCGGATCGTCTTCCTGGAGTCCTCCGACGAGGCGCTGGTCCGCCGCTTCGAGTCGGTCCGCCGCCCGCACCCCCTCCAGGGCGACGGCCGGATCGTCGACGGCATCGCGGCCGAGCGCGATCTGCTGCGCGAGCTGCGCGGCGACGCCGATCTGGTGATCGACACCTCCAGCCTCAACGTCCACGAGCTGCGCGCCAAGATGGACGCCCAGTTCGCCGGGGACGAGGAGCCCGAGCTACGGGCCACCGTCATGTCCTTCGGCTACAAGTACGGCCTGCCGGTCGACGCCGACCTGGTGGTCGACTGCCGCTTCCTGCCCAACCCGCACTGGGTCCCCGAGCTGCGCCCGTTCACCGGGCTCAACGACGAGGTCTCCGGTTATGTGTTCAACCAGCCGGGCGCCAAAGAGTTCCTCGACCGCTACACCGAGCTGCTCCAGCTGATCGCCGCGGGTTACCGGCGCGAGGGCAAGCGCTATGTGACCGTCGCCGTCGGCTGCACGGGGGGCAAGCACCGCTCCGTCGCCATGTCCGAGAAGCTCGGCGCACGCCTCGCCGCCGAAGGTGTCGAGACCGTCGTCGTCCACCGGGACCTGGGGCGCGAGTGACCGGACGTACGTTCCGTATGCGTCGGCTGCGCAGGGGCGCACCGGCGTTGTCGGCGCGGGGCCGGGGCGCCCAGCCGAAGGTTGTCGCGCTCGGCGGCGGTATGGGGCTGTCCGCCTCGCTGGCGGCGCTCCGCCGGATCACCGGCGATCTCACGGCCGTCGTCACCGTTGCCGACGACGGCGGCTCCAGCGGCCGGCTCCGCGACGAGCTGGGCGTCCTGCCGCCCGGCGATCTCCGCAAGGCGCTGGCGGCGCTCTGCGGCGACGACGACTGGGGCCAGACCTGGGCGCGGGTGATCCAGCACCGCTTCCAGTCCCGGGGCGATCTGCACGAACACGCGGTCGGCAATCTGCTGATCGTCGCGCTCTGGGAGCAGCTGGGCGACCATGTCCAGGCCCTCGACCTGGTCGGCAAGCTGCTGGGCGCGCACGGCCGGGTGCTGCCGATGTCCGCCGTACCGCTGGAGCTCCAGGCGCTCGTACGGGGACACGACCCGCTGCGCCCCGACGAGGTGGACACGGTGCGCGGCCAGGCGACCGTCGCGCTGACCCGGGGCGAGGTGCAGTCCGTCCACCTCGTGCCGAACGACCCGCCCGCCGTCCCCGAGGCCGTCGCCGCGGTCCTGGACGCCGACTGGGTGGTGCTCGGTCCCGGCTCCTGGTTCTCCTCCGTGATCCCGCACCTGCTGGTGCCCGAGCTGCTCGACGCGCTCGTCCAGACCAAGGCCCGCCGGGTCCTCTCGCTGAACCTCGCTCCGCAACCCGGCGAAACCGATGGCTTCTCACCGCAGCGTCATTTGGAGGTTTTGGGGCGACACGCCCCTAAACTCGCCCTGGACGTGGTGCTCGCCGACGAGGCCGCCGTGCCCGACTGCGAGTCACTCTCCGATGCCGCGAAACGGTTCGGTGCCGCGGTCGAGCTGGCGCCGGTGGCAGCGCCCGACAGCTCCCCGGTCCATGATCCGGAGCTGTTGGCAGCCGCGTACGACCGTATTTTTCGGATGCATGGAAGGATCGGCCCATGGCGATGACGCCAGCGGTGAAGGACGAGATCGCCCGCCTCCCCGTCACCCGGACATGCTGCAGGAAGGCGGAGGTCTCGGCCATTCTTCGGTTCGCGGGCGGCCTGCACCTGGTCAGCGGACGTATCGTGATCGAGGCGGAGCTGGACACCAGCATCGCCGCGCGCCGGCTCCGCAAGGACATCCTGGAGATCTTCGGGCACAACTCGGAGCTGGTGGTGATGGCCCCCGGCGGGCTGCGCCGCGGCAGCCGTTACGTCGTACGGGTGATTACGGGCGGTGATCAGCTGGCCCGGCAGACCGGACTGGTGGACGGCCGGGGGCGCCCGATCCGCGGCCTGCCCCCGCAGGTCGTCTCCGGTGCCACCTGTGACGCGGAGGCCGCCTGGCGCGGCGCGTTCCTGGCGCACGGCTCGCTCACCGAGCCCGGCCGCTCCTCCTCGCTGGAGGTGACCTGCCCGGGGCCCGAAGCGGCCCTCGCGCTGGTCGGCGCGGCCCGCAGGCTCCAGATCGCCGCCAAGGCCCGCGAGGTGCGCGGGGTGGACCGGGTGGTCGTCCGGGACGGGGACGCGATCGGCGCGCTGCTGACCCGGCTCGGCGCGCACGAGTCGGTGCTCGCGTGGGAGGAGCGGCGGATGCGCCGCGAGGTCCGCGCCACGGCCAACCGGCTGGCCAACTTCGACGACGCGAACCTGCGCCGTTCGGCCCGCGCGGCGGTCGCCGCCGGGGCCCGGGTGCAGCGCGCGCTGGAGATCCTCGGCGAGGAGGTGCCCGAGCATCTGGCGGCCGCCGGCCGGCTGCGGATGGAGCACAAGCAGGCGTCCCTGGAGGAGCTGGGCGCGCTCGCCGACCCGCCGCTCACCAAGGACGCGGTCGCGGGCCGGATCCGCCGGCTGCTGGCCATGGCGGACAAGCGGGCGCAGGATCTCGGGATCCCCGGTACGGAGTCCGGCCTCAGTGAGGAGCTGGCGGACGGGCTGGTGGGCTGAGCCTTTTTCGGGCGGCCCGGTCTGTCCGTACGTATCCCCTTGCGCTGCCCGTTGCCGGTGCCGTACAGGCGTCGGCAGCGGGCATTTTCCGCCGTTCCCCGCCCGCCTCGATTTGACGTGACCATGAAGTCTGGTGAGCCTGACGTCTGTTCACGGATGTGGCACACAACGGCATGGGGAGCACATGAGGCGGAGAGCGGGATCGATTCTCGCGGCGGGCGCGCTGCTGCTGGGCGCGGTGGCGGCGACGCCGTCGGCGCAGGCGCGGTCGGGACCCGGTACGGGAACGGGCGCGGACGGCGGGGACCCGGTGAAGGTCTTCGACGCCGCGGTCACCAAGGAGCAGATCCCGCTGCTCCTCCGGGCCGGTCAGGACGCCCATGAACTGACCGAGCAGGCCCCCGAGAAGGGGACGGCGAAGGTCGAGCTGTTCCTCACCGACGCGCAGGCCCGTGAGCTGGAGGGGCAGGGCGTCGCGGTCACCGAGCGGAAGATCCCCGCGAAGGCCGGGGCCAGGATCCAGGCGGCGGGGGACGGGGTCTTCCGCCCGTACAGCGGCGAGGGCAATCTCCAGGAGGAGATCGTCGCCACCGGGCGGGCCAACCCCGGTATCGCCAAGGTCGTCTCCATCGGCAAGAGCCTCAACGGCCAGGACATCCTCGCCCTCAAGCTCAGCAAGGGCGCGCGGACGACCGAGGACGGCGCCAAGCCGTCCGTGCTCTACCTGTCCAACCAGCACGCCCGGGAGTGGATCACTCCCGAGATGACCCGTCGGCTGATGCACCATTACATCGACAACTACGGCAAGGACCAGCGGATCACGAAGATCCTCGACTCCACCGAGCTGTGGTTCGTGCTCACCGCCAACCCGGACGGCTACGACTTCACCCACAGCGCGGACAGCGCCCGGCTCTGGCGCAAGAACCTCCGCGACATCAACGGCGACGGGGTCATCACCACCGGCGACGGCGTCGACCTCAACCGGAACTTCCCGTACAAGTGGGGCTACGACGACGAGGGTTCGTCCCCCAGCTCCGACAGCGAGACCTACCGGGGCCCCGGGCCCGCCTCCGAGCCGGAGACCCGTGCGATGGACGCGTTCCAGAAGCGCATCGGCTTCGAGTACGGCATCAACTACCACTCCGCCGCCGAACTGATCCTGTACGGCGTGGGCTGGCAGGTCGCCACCCCGACCCCCGACGATGTGCTGTACGAGGCGCTCGCGGGCACCCCGGAGAACCCGGCCGTCCCCGGCTACTCCCCGCAGGTCGCCTCCGAGCTGTACACCACCAACGGTGAGGCGGACGGGCACGCGGCGAACGTCAACGGGACGATGATGTTCACCCCGGAGATGACCACCTGTCAGACCGCGTCCGCGCTCGACCCGAACGACGCCTGGGAGGCCAAGGACTGCCGGTCCGGCTTCAACTTCCCCGACGACGAGAAGCTGATCCAGGACGAGTTCGCCAAGAACATCCCCTTCGCGCTCTCCGTCGCCGAGACCGCCGCCCACCCCGACCGGCCGTCCTCCGCGGTCGGCCTGACCGCGCCCGACTTCACCCCGGCGCCCTTCACCACCTCGTACGCGCGCGGAGCGGACCAGCAGGTCTCCGTCGTCGCCCGCAAGTCGCTGAAGGCCAAGCGGCTCAGGTACCGGATCAACGGTGGCCCCGAACACACCGAGAAGCTCACGGGGTGGAAGGGCGGCGAGGTCTTCGGAGGCCACGACAACCTTCACTTCGACGAGTACCGCGCCGGAGTCAAGAACGCCCGTACGGGTGACACGGTCGAGGTCTGGTTCACCGGCCTGACCCGCACCGGGAAGGCCGTCGCCGGCGAGCGCTTCACCTACACCGTCGCCGAACGCCCCCGCGCCGACACGCTCGTGGTCGCCGAGGAGAGCGCACCCGCCCAGCAGGTCGAGGCGTACACCGCCGCGCTGCGCGCCAACGGACGCTCCGCCGCCGTCTGGGACGTCGCCACCCAGGGCGCCCCGCACCCGCTCGGCATCCTGGACCACTTCTCCACCGTGGTCCACTACACGGCGGCCGAGGCCCCCGGCGGACCCACCCAGATCGCCCTGCGCGCCTTCCTCAACGAGGGCGGCAAGCTGATCGAGGCCGGCCGGCTGGCGGGCGGCAACGCCCAGGTCGGACGCGCGGTGACCGACGACTTCAGCCAGTACTACCTGGGCGCCCACAGCCGTACGTCCCTCACCGGGGCCACCGGCTTCACCGGCGCCGGAGCGCTCACGGGCGCGGCCGGCTCCCTGGCCGCGCTCCCCGGCAACCCGCTGAACCCGTCGGGCTCCTACACCGTCACCTCCGACATCCTCGACCCGGCGACGTTCCCGCAGTTCAAGAGCGCGCAGTCGGGTTCGTACACGGGCGTCGCCAACCCGTACGCCCCCTACGAGGGCCAGTGGATGGCGTCCGCCGCCCACCGGGAAAACGCCTGGCGCCGCCTCACCCGGACCGTCGACCTCACCGGCGTCACCGCGGCCGACAAGCCGGAGCTGCGGCTCGCGCTGAACTGGAACACCGAGCGGGGGTACGACCACGCCGTCCTGGAGGCCCACACCGCCGGGGCCGAGGACTGGACCACCCTGCCGGAGAGCGGCGGCGCCACCAGCACGGCCGTACCCAAGGAGTGCGAGGCCGGGTTCCTCCTGGAGGGCCACCCCGCGCTCGGCCGCTATCTGACCCTCGGGGCCGACGGCTGCGCCCCGACCGGCACCAGCGGAGCCTGGAACAGCTTCACCGGCAGTTCGAACGGGTGGAAGCAGGTGTCCTTCGACCTGAGCGCCTACGCGGGCAGGAAGGCGGAGCTGTCGATCGGCTACATCACCGACGGGGTCAACGGCGGGCGCGGCGTCTTCGCCGACGGCGCGCGGCTGGTCGTGGGCGGGGCCGACCGGGACACGGAGGGCTTCGAGACCTCCCTCGGGGCCTGGACCGTACCGGGTCCGCCGGCGGGCACCCCCGCCGTCCCCGGGGACTGGGAGCGCACCGGGGCACTGTTCGCCTCGTACGCCTCGGTCACTACGCGTAACACCGTGCTCCTCGGGTTCGGCCTCGAACACGTGCCGGACGCGGCGGAGCGGGCCGCGCTGCTCGGCAAGGCGCTGCGGGCCCTGCGCGGCTGATCCCGGAAAAACGTGGGACCCGCCCGTACCCATCGGTAATGCCGGGTACGGGCGGGTTCGGGTCGCGAAACCACTCGATGTCACCACGCGGCTCGCGGAGAGGTAGGGTCATAAGCGGTCGGGGACATCCCATACAACTCGCCGGCGTCGAAACCCGGCGTACCAACGAGGAGATCGGTTCGTGACGATCCGCGTAGGCATCAACGGCTTTGGCCGCATCGGTCGTAACTACTTCCGCGCGCTGCTGGAGCAGGGTGCAGACATCGAGATCGTGGCTGTCAACGACCTGGGTGACACTGCGACCACGGCGCATCTGCTGAAGTACGACACCATCCTGGGCCGCCTCAAGGCCGAGGTGTCCCACACCGCCGACACCATCACGGTCGACGGTCACACCATCAAGGTGCTCTCCGAGCGCGACCCGGCCGACATCCCCTGGGGTGAGCTGGGCGTCGACATCGTCATCGAGTCGACCGGCATCTTCACCAAGCGGGCCGACGCCGCGAAGCACATCGCCGGTGGCGCCAAGAAGGTCCTCATCTCGGCTCCGGCCTCGGACGAGGACATCACGATCGTGCTCGGTGTCAACGAGGACAAGTACGACGCGGCGAACCACCACATCATCTCCAACGCCTCTTGTACGACCAACTGTGTGGCGCCGATGGCCAAGGTTCTCCTGGAGAACTTCGGCATCGTCTCGGGCCTGATGACCACGGTCCACGCCTACACCAGCGACCAGCGCCTCCAGGACTTCCCGCACAAGGACCTGCGCCGCGCCCGCGCCGCCGCCGAGAACATCATTCCGGCGAGCACCGGTGCGGCCAAGGCCCTCGGCGTGGTCATCCCGGAGCTGGCGGGCAAGCTCAACGGCATGGCGATGCGGGTGCCGGTCCCGACGGGATCCGTCACCGACCTGGTCGTCGAGACGGAGCGCGTGGTGACCAAGGAAGAGGTCAACGCCGCGTTCCAGAAGGCGGCCCAGGGCGAGCTGAAGGGCTACCTGGACTACACCGAGGACGCGATCGTCTCCTCGGACATCGTCAGCTGGCCGGCCTCCTGCACCTTCGACGCCTCCCTGACCATGGTCCAGGGCAACAGCGTGAAGATCATCGGTTGGTACGACAACGAGTGGGGCTACTCCAACCGTCTGGTCGACCTGACCGTCTTCGTCGGCAACCAGCTCTGATCCAGGACCCCTGCGTCACGGTTCCCGGCATTCAGGGTTGATAGGCATCTCGATATGAGCGACAGGGCTCGGTCGGCGCACTTGTGGCGCTGGTCCGAGCCCTGTCGGCCTGTCCAGACATCCCAAGGAGTCCAGCAGCAGATGAAGACGATCGACGAACTTCTCGCCGAAGGGGTCGCGGGCAAGCGCGTATTCGTCCGCGCCGACCTCAATGTGCCGCTCGACGGCACCACCATCACCGACGACGGCCGGATCCGCGCCGTCGCGCCGACGATCGCCCGGCTCGCCGAGGCCGGCGCGCGCGTGATCGTCGCCTCCCACCTGGGCCGGCCCAAGGGCGGGCCCGACCCCGCCTTCTCCCTCGCCCCCGCCGCCGCGCGGCTCGGTGAACTCCTCGGCGCCCCCGTGGCGTTCGCGACCGACACGGTCGGCGAGTCCGCCACCGCCACCGTCGCGGCGCTCACCGACGGCGGCGTCGCCGTCCTGGAGAACCTCCGCTTCAACGCGGGCGAGACCGCGAAGGACGACGCCGAGCGCGGCGCCTTCGCCGACCGGCTGGCCGCGCTGGCCGACCTGTACGTGGGCGACGGCTTCGGCGCCGTCCACCGCAAGCACGCCTCGGTGTACGACCTGCCGGCTCGGCTGCCGCATGCCGCGGGCGGACTCATCGCCACCGAGGTCGGCGTCCTCAAGAAGCTCACCGACGACGTGCGGCGGCCGTACGCGGTCGTGCTCGGCGGCGCCAAGGTATCCGACAAGCTCGCGGTCATCGACCACCTGCTGGAGCGGGCCGACCGCATCCTGGTCGGCGGCGGCATGGTCTTCACCTTCCTCAAGGCGCAGGGCCACGAGATCGGCACCTCGCTCGTCCAGGAGGACCAGATCCCGGCCGTGCGGGGATATCTGAAGCGGGCCGAGGAACGCGGTGTGGAGTTCGTGCTCCCCGTGGACGTCCTGGTCGCCGAGGCGTTCCCGGACCTGAAGAGCAAGGCGCCGGCGGACCCCGCGACCGTGGCCGCCGACGCCATCCCGGCCGGGGTGATGGGGCTGGACATCGGCCCGGAGACCGGCCGTCTCTACGCCTCGAAGCTCGCCGACGCGGCCACCGTCTTCTGGAACGGCCCGATGGGCGTCTTCGAGCACCCCGACTACGCCGGAGGCACCCGGGCCGTCGCCCGGGCGCTCGTGGACTCCCCGGGCTTCTCGGTCGTCGGTGGTGGGGACTCCGCCGCCGCCGTCCGCATCCTGGGCTTCGACGAGCAGGCATTCGGCCATATCTCGACCGGTGGCGGCGCCAGCCTCGAATACCTCGAAGGCAAGACGCTTCCCGGCCTCGCCGCACTGGAGGACTGAACTTCACATGACCGTTTCCACCGACAAGACCGGCCGCACCCCGCTGATGGCGGGCAACTGGAAGATGAACCTCAACCATCTTGAGGCCATCGCCCACACGCAGAAGCTCGCCTTCGCCCTGACCGACAAGGACTACGACGCCGTCGAGGTCGCCGTCCTGGCGCCCTTCACCGACCTGCGGTCCGTACAGACCCTGGTCGACGGCGACAAGCTCAAGATCAAGTACGGCGCGCAGGACATCTCGGCGCACGACTCGGGCGCGTACACCGGGGAGATCTCCGGCCCGATGCTCGCCAAGCTCAAGTGCTCCTACGTGGCGGTCGGCCACTCCGAGCGCCGGCAGTACCACGCCGAGTCGGACGAGATCTGCAACGCCAAGGTGAAGGCCGCGTACAAGCACGGTCTGACCCCGATCCTCTGTGTCGGTGAGGGCCTGGACATCCGCAAGGCCGGACAGCAGGTGCCGTACACGCTCGCCCAGCTCGACGGCGGGCTGAAGGACATCCCGGCCGACCAGGCCGAGACCATCGTGATCGCGTACGAGCCGGTGTGGGCCATCGGCACCGGCGAGGTCGCCACCCCCGAGGACGCGCAGGAGGTCTGCTCGGCGATCCGCGGGCGGCTCGCCGAGCTGTACTCGCAGGAGCTGGCCGACAAGGTCCGTATCCAGTACGGCGGCTCGGTCAAGTCCGGCAATGTCGCCGCGATCATGGCGCAGCCCGATGTGGACGGAGCCCTGGTGGGCGGGGCCGCGCTGGACCCCGAAGAGTTCGTCAAGATCGTCAGGTTCCGCGACCAGTAAGTATGCGGTAGGACGGATCCGTCGTACCCTGGCGGGGGCCGAGAAGGCATTGCCCGTGAATGCATTGCGTGAGACCGCATTCACCCGGGATGCCCGACCCGGCCCCCGTCTTCTGTTTTCGGTCCCGTTCGTTTTCTGTCAGTTGTTGTCTGTTCAGTCCGAGGAAGTTGGTCCAGCCGTGGTTATGGGGTTCTCGATCGCCCTCATCGTCTTCAGCCTGCTGATGACGCTGCTGGTGCTGATGCACAAAGGAAAGGGCGGCGGCCTCTCCGACATGTTCGGTGGCGGAATGCAGTCGTCGGTCGGTGGTTCGTCGGTCGCCGAGCGTAACCTCGACCGCATCACCGTAGTTGTCGGTCTGCTGTGGTTCGCGTGCATTGTCGTGCTTGGTCTGCTGCTGAAGCTGGACAGCTGAGCAAAGGCACGGTAAGGCGCCGCGGGCGCGGCCTATCATGGGGTTCCACGTCCGGCGGCAGGGGTGCAGAGGGGTAACTCCCTTTGTAGGACGCGCGTTGGGCCTTACGTACACTGTGGCCAGCCCGGCAGCGGAGCTGCCTACCGATGCATTGCGGCACCATCACGCAGGGAGTTACGACCGTGGCAAGTGGCAACGCGATCCGGGGAAGCCGGGTCGGAGCGGGGCCGATGGGCGAGGCCGAGCGCGGCGAGTCCGCGCCCCGTCTGCGCATCTCCTTCTGGTGCTCCCATGGGCACGAGACGGTGCCGAGCTTCGCCAGCGACGCGCAGGTCCCGGAGACATGGGACTGCCCGCGCTGCGGATTCCCGGCCGGTCAGGACCGGGACAATCCCCCGGCCCCGCCGCGCACCGAGCCGTACAAGACGCATCTGGCTTATGTACGGGAACGGCGCAGCGACGCGGACGGTGAGGCGATCCTGGCCGAGGCGCTCGCCAAATTGCGCGGCGAGTTCTAGCGCCCCTCCCGGGCTGGTCGCCCTCACGGCAATAGTTGTTCCAGTTCAGTGGCTTATTTCGGCCTTTCTGTCCGGCCGGGCACTCATACGGGTGCCCGGCCGACCGCATTCCCGCCCCGGATCCGGACACCGGGGTGATCCGGCCCGCGCTCGCCTCGTACGCTCGTCCGATCAATTAGGTTGGACGGACAGCAGGGCATGTACGCAGGCACGAGAGAAGTGGGCTGATGTCCGAAATGAACGCGGAAAGCCGTACCAGGCTGAACCGGACGCCCGAGTGGAACGCGCTGGGCAAGCACCGTGAGCAGCTGGGGGAGACGCATCTGCGGGAGCTGTTCGCCGCCGACCCGGCGCGGGGCACCGACTACACCCTCCGGGTGGGCGATCTCCACCTGGACTACGCGAAGCACCTGGTGACGGACGAGACCCTGGGGCTGCTGCGCGAGCTGGCCGCCGCCACCGGGGTGGCGGAGCTGCGGGACGCGATGTTCCGGGGCGAGAAGATCAACACCACCGAGGACCGCGCCGTACTGCACACCGCGCTGCGCGCGCCGCGTGACGCGGTGATCGAGGTGGACGGCGAGAACGTCGTACCGGCGGTGCACGCCGTGCTCGACAGGATGGGCGCCTTCGCCGAGCGGATCAGGTCCGGCGAGTGGACCGGTCACACCGGCAAGCGCATCAGGAACGTGGTCAACGTCGGTATCGGCGGCTCCGACCTCGGGCCCGCGATGGCGTACGAGGCGCTGCGCGCCTTCACCGACCGCGAGCTGACGGTCCGCTTCGTCTCCAATGTGGACGGCGCCGATCTGCACGAGGCCGTACGGGACCTGGACCCGGCCGAGACGCTGTTCATCATCGCGTCCAAGACCTTCACCACCATCGAGACCATCACCAACGCGACCTCCGCCCGCGACTGGCTGCTGACCGGCCTGGGCGCCGACCAGAGCGCCGTCGCCCGGCACTTCGTGGCGCTCTCCACCAACGCCGGGAAGGTCGCCGACTTCGGCATCGACACGGCCAACATGTTCGAGTTCTGGGACTGGGTCGGCGGGCGCTACTCGTACGACTCGGCCATCGGGCTCTCGCTGATGATCGCGATCGGCCCCGGCCGGTTCCGCGAGATGCTCGACGGCTTCCACCTGGTCGACGAGCACTTCCGCACCGCGCCGCCGGAGGAGAACGCGCCGCTGCTGCTCGGGCTGCTGGGCGTCTGGTACGGGGCCTTCTTCGACGCGCAGGCCCACGCGGTCCTGCCGTACAGCCACTATCTGTCGAAGTTCACCGCCTACCTCCAGCAGCTGGACATGGAGTCCAACGGCAAGTCGGTGGACCGGGACGGCAATCCGGTGGACTGGCAGACCGGTCCGGTGGTCTGGGGCACCCCCGGCACCAACGGCCAGCACGCCTACTACCAGCTGATCCACCAGGGCACCAAGGTCATCCCGGCCGACTTCATCGGCTTCGCCCGGCCCGTGGACGACCTGCTGCCCGGACTGGTCCCGCAGCACGATCTGCTCATGGCCAACTTCTTCGCGCAGACGCAGGCGCTGGCCTTCGGCAAGACGCCCGAGGAGGTACGGGCCGAGGGCGTGCCCGAGGAGCTGGTGGCGCACAGGACGTTCCGGGGCAACCACCCGACCACCACGATCCTCGCCGGGGACCTCACCCCCTCGGTACTGGGCCAGCTGATCGCGCTGTACGAGCACAAGGTGTTCGTCCAGGGCGCGATCTGGAACATCGACTCCTTCGACCAGTGGGGCGTCGAGCTGGGCAAGGTCCTCGCCAAGGAGATCGAGCCCGTGCTCACCGGCGACGGGACCGGCGGCTCCACGCTGGACGGATCGACGGCGGCGCTGGTCGCCACGTACCGCTCGCTGCGCGGTCGCTGAACCGATGGGGACGGGGGTACGGCTGCGGCCGCCGAACAACACGCTGGACCGGCGCGCGATCGGCTGGTGGCGCACCCAGTGGCTGCTGCTGACCGTGGTGCCGGTGGCCGTACTGGCCGTGCTGGGGGCCCTGATCGCCCCCGCGCGGCCGTGGCTGCTGATCCCGGCCGGTGTCCTGGCGGCGCTGGGGCTGCTCTGCACGGCGCTGCTGCCGGCGTGGTGGTACCGGGTGCACCGCTGGGAGGTGACGGACGAGGCGGTCTATGTCCGTACCGGCTTCTTCTGGCAGGAGTGGCGGATCGCGCCGATGTCCCGGATCCAGACCGTGGACACCGTGCGCGGTCCGCTGGAGCAGCTCTTCAAGCTCTCCACGGTGATCGTCACCACCGCGTCCTCCAAGGGCGCCGTGCATATCGCGGGCCTCGACCACGAGCTGGCCGCCGAACTGGCCGAGCGGCTGACGCACATCACCCGGGCCACCCCGGGGGACGCGACATGAGCGAGCCCCCGGAACCCGTCCCCGAGGCCGGGTGGCGGCGGCTCGACCGGCGTACGCTCCTGGTCACCGCCCTGGTCATGGCCGGGGTCGTCGGCGGCGCCGGGGTGCCGGTCGTCGTCGGGCTGAGCGGCCGGCTCGGGCTCGGGGCGGCCCTCGGCTGGGCGGCCGCCGGGGCCGTACTCCTGATCGCCTGCGGGACCGGCGGGGACTACATCCGCTGGCGCCGCACCCGCTACCGGATCGGGCCCGAGCGCGCCGAGCTGCACACCGGGCTGTTCGTGGTCAAACGCCGCTCGCTGGCCCGCGAGCGGATCCGCAGCGTCGACCTCACCGCGCACCCGCTGCTGCGGATACTGGGGCTGGTCAAGGTCCGTATCGGCACCGGCGAGCACACCGGCGGCGACTCCACGCTCGAACTCGAACCGGTCACCCGCGCCGAGGGCGAGTGGCTCCGTACCCAGCTCCTCGACCGCGCTCCCGGCGCGCCGGGAGCGCACCGCGAGGGCACGCTCGCCGCGCTCGACCTCCGCTGGATCCGGTACGCGCCGATATCCTTCCTCGCCCCGCTGCTCGGTGGCGCGGCGGTCGGCGGGCTGTTCCAGGTCAGCGACTGGTTCGGGGTACAGGCCCGGATGGTGCGCCGGCTGGGCGACCTCTTCCGCGACACCCCGCTCGGCTGGGTGGTCGTGGCGGTCGCCGTCGTCGTGGGGCTCGCCGGGATCGTCGGCGCGCTCGGACTGTGGACCGAGATGTGGTGGAACTACCGGCTGGAGCGGGAGCCCGGCGGTACCCTGCGGGTCCGCCGGGGGCTCTTCACCTCCCGCTCCGTCTCCATCGAGGAACGGCGGCTGCGCGGCGTGGAGCTGGTCGAACCGCTCGGCGTACGGCTGGTGGGCGCGGCCCGGCTGGACGCGGTCGCCACCGGCCTCGCCCAGGACGAGGAGGACAAGCACGCCGACCACAAGACTCTGCTGCCCGCCGCGCCCCGCGCGCTGGCGGACTCGGTGGCCGCACAGGTCCTGCGCGAACCCGAGTCCCCCACGCGTACGGCCGTGCTGACCCCGCACCCCCGGGCCGCCCGGGGCCGGCGGCTGCGCTGGTCGCTGGCGGCGGCGCTGGCCCCGGCCGCGCTCCTCGCGCTCCTGGGACCGCTGCTCACCGACGTACTGCTCTACGCGGCGGCGGTCTGCGCGGTGGTCCTGGTGCCGGTCGCCGTGGCGCTCGCCCTCGACGCCTACCGCAACCTGGGCCACGGCCTCGGCGGCGGCTACCTGGTGGTCCGCTCGGGCACCCTGCGGCGTACGACGGTCGCCCTCCAGCGCGGCGGAGTCATCGGCTGGACGGTCAAGCGGTCCTACTTCCAGCGCCGCGCCGGTCTGCTGACCCTGACCGCGACAACGGCCGCGGGAGAGGGCGCGTACCACGTGTACGACGCGGCCCAGGCCGAGGGCCTCGCCTTCGCGGCACGGGCGGTACCGGGGCTGCTGGAGCCCTTCCTCGTACGGGACGGCGTACGGGATCCCGTAGGGGACTCCGTACGGGACGACGACGCCCCCGGCCGTACGCGCCGTACGGACTGAGAGCGCCGGAAAGCCGAGGGCCCGGCCCGCCGGGGAGGCGGACCGGGCCCTCGGGACCGGATGTGGTCAGGCCGAGGCCGGGGGGTAGAGGTCGCGCGGCAGCGCGGACGCCGCCGCCGCGTCCAGCAGCCACAGCGTGCGGCTCCTGCCGTACGCGCCCGCCGCCGGGGCCTGGATCTCGCCCGCGCCGGACAGCGCGATCTCCGCCGCCTTCGCCTTGTCCTCGCCCGCCGCCAGCAGCCACACCTCGTGCGCCGCGCGGATCGCGGGCAGCGTGAGCGAGATACGGGTCGGGGGCGGCTTGGGCGCGCCGTGCACGGCGACCACCGTGCGCTCGGTCTCCCGGACCGCCGGCAGCTCGGGGAAGAGCGACGCGACATGGGTGTCCGGGCCGACGCCCAGCATCAGGACGTCGAACGTCGGCACCGGGCCGTGGTCCTCGGGCCGGGCCGCCGCGGCGAGCTCCGCGGCGTACGCGGCTGCCGCCGCCTCCACATCGCTGCCGTACGGACCGTCCGAGGCCGCCATCGCGTGCACCCGGGACGGGTCGAGCGGCACCGAGTCGAGCAGTGCCGCCCGCGCCTGGGTGATGTTGCGCTCCGGGTCGCCCTCCGGCAGGAAGCGCTCGTCGCCCCACCACAGATCCAGCCGCGACCAGTCCACCGCGTCCCGCGCGGGCGCCTCGGCGAGCGCGGCCAGCAGGCCGTTGCCGTTGCGCCCGCCGGTCAGGACGACCGAGGCGGAGCCCCGGGCGGCCTGGGCGTCCACGATCTTCGTGATCAGCCGGGCCGCCGCGGCCTGCGCCATCAGCTCCTTGTCACGGTGGACGACCAGCTGCGGAGTGTTCACTTCGGCGCCGCCTTCTTCGGCATCGTCGCGGGCGTCACCGCGGACGCCGTGGACGAGGGATCCGCCGAGGAGTGCGTGGACGGTACGGAGTGTTCCGCCACCGACGGCCGGGACGGCAGCGGCGGCAGCGCGTCCGTGGCGGAACCCGCCCGCGAGCCGCTGCCCAGCCGGTGCACACCGAACCGCAGCGCCGACGCGTAGGTGTCGTCCGGGTCCAGCCGGCGCAGCTCCTCCGCGATCAGCTCGGCGGTGTCACGCCGCTTCAGCGCGACCGCCCGGTCGGGCTGACCCTGGATGGAGAGCGTCGCCAGGGCGCCGTCCGGCCGGTCCAGCTTGATCGGGCCGCAGGTCGTCTCCATCCGCACGGCCGTGAGGCCGGGACCGCTGGAGACACTGCGCCGTACCGGTACGTTCAGCCGGTTGGCGAGCCACATGGCGAGCAGCTCACAGCTCGGGTTGTGCTCCTCGCCCTCCACCTCCACCGAGGTGACGTCGCAGTCGACCTGGTCCAGGGCGGCCGCGACCATCGAGCGCCACGGGGTGATCCTGGTCCAGGACAGGTCCGTGTCGCCCGGGGTGTAGGCGTCGGCGCGGGCCGTCAGCTCCTCCACCGGGTTATCGGCGGTGTACGTGTCCGTCACCCGGCGCTGCGCCAGCTTGCCCAGCGCGTCCTTGGTGGGGTTGACCGGCGCGTTCACCGGCCACCACACGACGACCGGGGCGTCCGGCAGCAGCAGCGGCAGGACCACCGACTGGGCGTGGTCCATCACATCGCCGTACAGCCGCAGGACGATCGTCTCGCCGGTGCCCGCGTCCGCGCCGACCCGTACCTCGGCGTCGAGGCGGGCCTTGGCCCGGTCGCGCGGCGAGCGGGAGACCCGCTTGACGACGACGAGCTTGCGCGAGGGGTGTTCGAGCGACGCGTCGTTGGCCGCCTTGAGCGCGTCGTATGCGTTCTCCTCGTCGGTGACGAGGACCAGCGTGAGGACCATGCCGACGGCGGGGGCGCCGATGGCCCGGCGGCCCTGTACCAACGCCTTGTTGATCTTGCTGGACGTGGTGTCCGTAAGGTCGATCTTCATGGCCGACGCCAGCTCCGTCCGTCTCGTGCGAGCATTTCGTCCGCCTCGACCGGACCCCAGGTCCCGGACTCGTACTGCGCGGGCTTGCCGTGCGCGTCCCAGAACTGCTCGATCGGGTCGAGGATCTTCCAGGACAGCTCGACCTCCTCCACGCGCGGGAAGAGGTTCGAGTCGCCGAGCAGCACATCGAGGATGAGCCGCTCGTACGCCTCGGGGCTGGACTCCGTGAACGACTCGCCGTACGCGAAGTCCATGGAGACGTCCCGGACCTCCATCGAGGTGCCCGGCACCTTCGAGCCGAACCGCAGGGTCACGCCCTCGTCCGGCTGGACCCGGATGACCAGGGCGTTCTGCCCCAGCTCCTCGGTGGCCGTGTGGTCGAAGGGGGAGTGCGGGGCGCGCTGGAAGACGACCGCGATCTCGGTGACCCGGCGGCCGAGGCGCTTTCCGGTACGGAGATAGAACGGGACGCCCGCCCAGCGGCGGTTGTCGATCTCCAGCTTCACCGCGGCGTAGGTGTCGGTCTTCGAGCGCGGGTCGATACCGTCCTCCTGGAGGTAGCCGAGCGCCTGCTCGCCGCCCTGCCAGCCCTCCGCGTACTGCCCGCGCACGGTGTCCGCGCCGAGGTCCCTGGGCAGCTTCACCGCGCCCAGCACCTTGGTCTTCTCCGCCGCCAGCGCGTCCGCGTCGAAGGAGGCGGGCTCCTCCATGGCGGTCAGCGCGAGCAGCTGGAGCAGGTGGTTCTGGATGACGTCACGGGCGGCGCCGATGCCGTCGTAGTACCCGGCCCGGCCGCCGATCCCGATGTCCTCGGCCATGGTGATCTGGATGTGGTCGACGTACGACCGGTTCCAGATCGGCTCGAAGAGGGTGTTGGCGAAGCGGAGCGCCAGGATGTTCTGGACGGTCTCCTTGCCGAGGTAGTGGTCGATCCGGAAGACCTCGTTGGACGGGAAGACCTCGTGGACGACCTTGTTCAGCTCGATCGCGGAGACCAGGTCGTGCCCGAACGGCTTCTCGATGACCGCGCGGCGCCAGGAGCCCTCGGTCTGGTCGGCCAGCCCGTGCTTCTTGAGCTGCCGCACGACATGCGGGAAGAACTTCGGCGGTACGGAGAGGTAGAACGCGAAGTTCCCGCCGGTGCCCTGCGCCTTGTCGAGTTCCTCGATCGTCGCCTTCAGCGTCTCGAACGCCTGGTCGTCGTCGAAGGTGCCCTGGACGAAGCGCATCCCCTGGATGAGCTGCTGCCAGACCTCCTCGCGGAACGGTGTACGGGCGTGCTCCTTGACGGCGTCGTGGACCTCCTGCGCGAAGTCCTCGTGGTCCCACTCGCGGCGGGCGAAACCGATCAGGGAGAAGCCCGGCGGCAGCAGACCACGGTTGGCGAGGTCGTATACCGCAGGCATCAACTTTTTGCGGGACAAATCGCCCGTGACGCCAAAGATGACCAGGCCCGACGGCCCCGCGATACGCGGGAGCCGTCGGTCCGCGGCGTCACGGAGCGGGTTCGCTCCGTGGGTTGCGGTCAAGGGATCAGCCCTCCGAAGGGGCGAGGCGCTTCAGCTCTGCCTCGGTCGACTTGAGCAGGTCAATCCAGGCGGACTCGAACTTCTCGACGCCCTCGTCCTCCAGGAGCTGGACGACGTCGTCGTACGAGATGCCGAGCTTCGCGACGGCTTCGAGGTCGGCGCGTGCCTGGTCGTACGTACCGCGCACCGTGTCGCCCACGATCCGGCCGTGGTCGGCGGTGGCTTCGAGGGTGGCCTCCGGCATGGTGTTCACCGTGTTCGGCGCGACCAGCTCGTCGACGTACAGCGTGTCCTTGTAGGCCGGGTCCTTGACACCGGTGGAGGCCCACAGCGGACGCTGCTTGTTGGCCTGTGCCTTGTCGAGGGCGGCCCAGTCGTCGCCGCCGAAGACCTCTTCGTACGCCTCGTAGGCCAGCCGGGCGTTGGCCAGGGCGGCCTTGCCCTTGACGGCCTCGGCCTCGGGGGTGCCGAGGGCGTCGAGGCGCTTGTCGATCTCGCTGTCCACCCGGGAGACGAAGAACGAGGCCACGGAGTGGATCGTGGAGAGGTCCAGGCCCGCGGCCTTCGCCTTCTCCAGGCCGGCGATGTAGGCGGCCATGACCTCGCGGTAGCGCTCCAGGGAGAAGATCAGCGTGACATTGACGCTGATACCCCGGCCGATGGTCTCGGTGATCGCGGGCAGACCGGCCCGGGTCGCCGGAATCTTGATCAGCGTGTTGGGGCGGTCCACCAGCCAGGCGAGCTGCTTGGCCTCGGCGATCGTCGCCGCCGTGTTGTGCGCCAGGCGCGGATCGACCTCGATGGAGACCCGGCCGTCCTGGCCCTGGGTCGCGTCGAAGACCGGCCGCAGGATGTCGGCGGCGTCCCGGACGTCCGCCGTCGTGATCATGCGGATCGCCTCTTCGACCGTGACCCCGCGGGTGGCGAGGTCGGCGAGCTGGGCGTCGTAACCGTCGCCGCCGGAGATCGCCTTCTGGAAGATCGACGGGTTGGTGGTGACACCGACCACGTGCTGCTGGTCGATCAGCTCCGCGAGATTGCCGGAGGTGATCCGCTTGCGCGACAGGTCGTCCAGCCAGATCGCCACGCCGCCGTCGGAGAGGCGCTTGAGTGCGTCTGTCATGAGAATTGCATCTCCTACTGTTCGTATAACAGCGTCAGCGCGCTGCGGCCTCAAGAGATTCCTGGGCGGCGGCGGTGACCGCCTCGGCGGTGAAACCGAACTCACGGAAGAGGACCTTGGCGTCGGCCGAGGCGCCGAAGTGCTCCAGCGAGACGATCCGGCCCGCGTCGCCCACGTACCGGTGCCAGGTCAGACCGATCCCGGCCTCGACCGCGACCCGCGCCTTCACCGACGGCGGCAGCACGCTGTCCTTGTACGCCTGGTCCTGCTCCTCGAACCACTCCACCGACGGCATCGACACGACACGCGTCGGCACCCCGGCGGCCTGGAGCCGCTCGCGCGCCTCCACGGCGAGCTGCACCTCGGAGCCGGTCCCGATCAGGACGGCCTGAGGAGCGCCGCCGTCGGCCTCGAACAGGACGTAACCGCCCTTGGCCGCCGCCTCGTTCGCCTCGTACGTCGGCACGCCCTGGCGGGTCAGCGCCAGACCGTGCGGAGCGCCCTTGTCGTGGCGCCGCAGGATCTCGGCCCAGGCGATGGCCGTCTCGTTGGCGTCGGCCGGGCGGACGATGTTGAGGCCCGGGATGGCGCGCAGCGCGGCGAGGTGCTCGACCGGCTGGTGGGTGGGGCCGTCCTCGCCCAGACCGATGGAGTCGTGCGTCCATACGTACGTGACCGGTACCCGCATCAGCGCGGCGAGCCGGACGGCGGGACGCATGTAGTCCGAGAAGACGAGGAAGGTGCCGCCGTAGATACGGGTGTTGCCGTGCAGCGCGATGCCGTTCATCGTCGAGCCCATGGCGTGCTCGCGGATCCCGTAGTGCACCGTGCGGCCGTACGGGTCGGCCTCCGGCAGGGGGTTGCCCACCGGGAGGAACGACGACGTCTTGTCGATGGTGGTGTTGTTCGAGCCCGCGAGGTCGGCGGAGCCGCCCCACAGCTCGGGGATGACCTCGCCGAGCGCCTGGAGCACCTTGCCGGAGGCGGCGCGCGTCGCGACGGCCTTGCCGGTCTCGAAGGCGGGGAGCTTCTCCTCCCAGCCCGCCGGGAGTTCACCCGCCCGCACCCGGTCGAACGTGGCGGCGCGCTCGGGGTTGGCGGTACGCCACGCGGCGAACGCCTTGTCCCATTCGCCGCGCACCTCGCGGCCGCGGTCGAGCGCCTCACGCGTGTGCGTGATGACCTCGTCCGAGACGTCGAAGGACTTCTCCGGGTCGAAGCCCAGAATCTTCTTGGTGGCCGCGACCTCGTCGCCGCCGAGCGCCGAGCCGTGCGCGGCCTCGGTGTTCTGCGCGTGCGGGGCGGGCCAGGCGATGATCGAGCGGGCCGCGATGAAGGAGGGGCGCTCGGTCTCGGCCCGGGCCGCCCGCAGCGCCTTGTACAGGCCGTCCGGGTCGAGGTCGCCGCTCGGCAGCTGCTCGACGCGCTGGACGTGCCAGCCGTACGCCTCGTACCGCTTGAGGGTGTCCTCGGACACGGCGGTCTCGGTGTCGCCCTCGATCGAGATGTGGTTGTCGTCCCACAGCAGGACCAGATTGCCGAGCCTCTGGTGACCGGCCAGCGAGGACGCCTCCGCGGAGACACCCTCCTGGAGGCAGCCGTCGCCGGCGATGGCCCAGATGGTGTGGTCGAACGGGGAGGTGCCCGCGGCGGCCTCCGGGTCGTACAGACCGCGCTCGTAACGAGCGGCCATCGCCATGCCCACCGCGTTCGCGACACCCTGGCCGAGCGGTCCCGTGGTCGTCTCGACGCCGACGGTGTGCCCGTACTCCGGGTGCCCGGGAGTCTTCGAACCCCAGGTACGGAACGACTCCAGGTCGCTCAGCTCCAGGCCGTAACCGGCCAGGTAGAGCTGGATGTAGAGGGTCAGCGACGAGTGTCCCGCCGAGAGGACGAACCGGTCGCGGCCGGTCCACTGCGCGTCGGCGGGGTCGTGCCGCATGAGCTTCTGGAAGAGCACATAGGCGGCGGGGGCCAGGCTCATGGCCGTACCCGGATGGCCGTTGCCGACCTTCTGTACGGAATCCATGGCCAGGACGCGGGCGGTGTCAACGGCCCGGCGGTCCAAATCGGTCCACTCGAGGTCTGTGGTGGTCGGCTTGGTGCTCACCCTGAGTCAGGGCTCCTCTCCACATGATCAAGTCCGGCGTCTGAGGTTCGCACCGGTTCGTCGTCGAGCCTACCCGCAGCGTCTGCTACGTCCGGAGTGCGTTTCCAGGGTGCGGCCAGGCTCCGGACTTCGCCTCCCCGCAACTCCGCGGCAGGTTCACGGCAGGGGGTACGGGCCGTGTCCGGAGGGCGTTCAACACGGTTGACACGACGCCCACCCCCGCGAAAGGCGGCATGGGGGCAACGTCTACAGTGCAGTGGTACGCGCAAGCCTTTGATGGGGGCCTAGAGGCCGGTGGGCTTGCTGGGATTTCTCTGTCAGGGGTGTGTGTGACGGCCGTCGAGTCCCGACCCGCAGGGGTCGCCTTGACTCCGAGCTCGGGCGGCCGCCGGCCGTTCGGGGCCCGCGTCAAAGCGTTTGTGGCGTTGACCAAACCACGGATCATCGAACTACTGCTCATCACCACCGTTCCGGTGATGTTCCTCGCCGAACAGGGTGTGCCCGATCTGTGGCTGGTGCTCGCCACCTGCCTCGGCGGTTATCTCTCGGCGGGCGGCGCCAACGCGCTGAACATGTACATCGACCGTGACATCGACGCCCTGATGGACCGCACCTCCCAGCGCCCGCTGGTCACCGGCATGGTCTCGCCGCGCGAGGGGCTGGTCTTCGGGCTCACTCTGGCCGTCGTCTCGACCCTCTGGTTCGGACTGCTGGTCAACTGGCTGTCGGCCTGGCTCTCCCTGGGCGCGCTGCTCTTCTACGTCGTCGTCTACACGATGATCCTCAAGCGCCGCACCGCGCAGAACATCGTCTGGGGCGGGATCGCCGGCTGTCTGCCCGTCCTCATCGGCTGGTCCTCGGTGACCAACTCGATGTCCTGGGCCCCGGTCATCCTCTTCCTCGTCATGTTCTTCTGGACGCCGCCGCACTACTGGCCGCTGTCGATGAGGGTCAAGGAGGACTACGCGCGCGTGGGCGTCCCGATGCTGCCGGTCATCGCCGCCAGTACGGTGGTGGCCCGCCAGATCGTCCTCTACAGCTGGGCCATGGTCGCCGTCTCGCTGCTGCTGACCCCGCTGGGTTACACCGGCTGGTTCTACACCTCGGTGGCGCTGCTGGCCGGTGGCTGGTGGCTCTGGGAGGCGCACGGGCTCCAGTCGCGCGCCAAGGCGGGGGAGTCGGGTGTCAAGCTCAAGGAGATGCGGCTGTTCCACTGGTCCATCACCTATGTGTCGCTGCTCTTCCTCGCGGTGGCGATAGACCCGTTCCTGCGGTAGCGCCCCGGTAAGGTTCCCCCGAACGAATTCCGCGACGGGCGGGACGCGTGGTCAAAGCCACGCGTCCCGCCCGTCGCGAGTTGATCTACCCGTCGGTAGCATCCAGTCCATGGCAGAGACTCAGCAGGATGAGAAAAGCGAACAGAACGGCGACGACAAGGCCCGCGCCCGGCAGGAGGCCCGCGCCGAACGGCGCGCGGCCCGGCTGGCCAAGCAGATCAAGGCCTTCGCGGGCCGCCACGGCGGCGCGGAGGGACAGCTCGCCCACATCGGCCGGGCGGGCACCCGCATCGTGCTCGTCGGCGAGGACGGGGAGTGGGGCGACCTCGTCGCGCCCACCTACGCCGTGGCGCTCGGCGCCGCCGAGAAGGCGGGACTCGCCCTGCACGAGTCCTTCGACGGGGAGTTCGCGGCGAAGGTGCGCACGGGACCGTACGAGTGGAAGCGGATGGCCGGCCTCCAGCTCGGCGGGGGCCGCGGCGCCTGAGGCGTTACCGGCCGGGGCGCCACCCGATCGGGGCTCGTGCGTGAGGACTGCAGGAGAAACGGCCGAAGGCCGGTCCTGGCCGGCGGCCCACGGTTCACGACGGGAAACCCGATGATCGAAACAGTGTCCCTGGTGGACCAGCACTGCCACGGCGCGCTCCGCACGGAGCTGGGCCTCGGCACCTTCGAGACCCAGCTGGCCGGAACGGCGTCCGCCGCCGCGGCGGGCACCACCTTCTTCGACACCCAGACAGGCTTCGCGGTACGGCGCTGGTGCCCGCCCCTTCTCGGGCTGGAACCGCACTGCACCCCCGCCCGCTATCTCGGCCGCCGCCGCGAACTCGGCACGCTCGAAGTCTCCCGGCGGCTGCTCGGCGCCACCGGGATCACCACCTATCTGGTGGACACCGGGCTCCCCGGCGACCTGGCGAGCCCCGCGGAGATGGCCGCGATGGGGCAGGCCGGGGCCCGTGAGATCGTCCGCCTCGAATCGCTGGCCGCGCGCGTCGCCGATGTCTCGGGCGGCGTCGGCACCTTTCTGGCCGGGCTCGCCGAATCCGTCCACACCGCCGCCGCCACCGCCGTCGCCCTCAGCTCCGCCACCGGTACGGGACACGGCCTCGCGCCGGCCCCCGAACCCCCGGGACCGGGAGCGGTACGGGGCGCGGCGGCCCGCTGGCTCGCGGAGCGCCGTACCGGGGAACCGCCCACCGACCCCGTACTCCTGCGGCATCTGCTGTGGACCGCCGTCGGCTCCGGGCTGCCGCTGCAACTGCGCTCAGGGGCCGGCGGACCGCTCGGGGCCGCGGACCGCCCCGACCCGGCGTCGCTCGCCGGATTCGCGGCGGCCACGGCGGGGCTCGGCACCGAGCTGATCCTGCTGGACAGCTATCCGCACCACCGGCAGGCGGCCCAACTGGCCGGATTCTTCCCGCATGTGTACGCCGACCTGGGCCCCGCCCTCGTCCACACCGGGGCCGGGGCGCGGGCCGTACTCGCCGAGATGCTGGAACTCGCGCCGTTCGGGAAGCTGTTGTTCTCCAGCGGCGCGCGCGGACTGCCGGAGCTCCAGGTGGTCGCCGCCCGCAACTTCCGGGCGGCGCTGGGGAAGGTCCTCGGCGGCTGGGTCGACGACGGCGCCTGGTCGCCCGCCGACGCCCGGCGGGTCGCCGGGATGATCGCGGCGGGCAACGCCCGCAGGGTGTACGGGCTGGCGGAGGGCGGCTGACGGCGGCTCGGGTTCTCAGAGCCTGTCGGGCTCTCAGACGGATGACAGCGTCGGATCCGGCTGGGCCGGGATCTCCGCTGTCGTCCGCGGCCGCTCGCGCAGGCTCATCGCCACCCGCAGCACGGCGATCCACACCAGGCACGAGCCGAACATATGGATGCCGACCAGGATCTCCGGGGTGTTCGTGAAGTACTGCACATACCCGAGGGCGCCCTGAGCCAGCAGCACCAGCAGCAGATCGCGGGCGCGCGCCCGGGTGTCGGCCGGGGCGTCCACCACCCGGAGCACCAGCCACATCGCCACGGCCAGCGCGCAGACCAGCCAGGCGAACGCGGCGTGCACATGGGCGGTGGTCGCGTAGTCGAACGGCATCCGGGGCACATCGCTGCTGTCGCCCGCGTGCCGGCCCGAGCCGGTCACCGTCGTACCCGCCACGATCAGGACGGCCGTGGCGCCGATCAGTGCCCAGGACAGCCTGCGCACCGGACGCGGGACGCGCGGGCGGGGGGTGCCCTCACCCTCACGGGTGCGCAGCCAGGTCAGCGTGGTGACGGTGAGCAGCCCGGTGGCGAGGAGAAAGTGCCCGGCCACGGTCCACGGGTTCAGCTCGGTCAGCACCGTGATGCCGCCGATGATGCCGTTGGCCATCACCAGCCAGAACTGCGACCACGCGATCCGGGTCAGCCCCGGCCGTTCCGGCTTCGCGGAGCGCGCCGAGATGATCGCCCAGCCGACCGCGGCCGACAGGACGTACGTCAGCATGCGGTTGCTGAACTCGATCGCGCCGTGCAGCCCCTGCTCGGGTGTGGCGATCAGACTGTCGGCCGTGCACTTGGGCCAGGTGTCGCAGCCGAGCCCGGAGCCGGTCAGCCGGACCGCGCCGCCGGTGACGATGATCATCACGCTCATCAGGACGGCGATCAGCGCGGCGCGCTCGACGGTCCGGGGCGAAGGGGTCCAGCGCTGGGCGATGTACGCGAGGGGGGTCAACACGCCAACCATCGTAGGGCGGCGCTTGTGCAGGTTTTCACGAGGGGTACGTATGCCACGTTTCGGCA
Organism: Streptomyces sp. NPDC088554; assembly: GCF_044752945.1. NCBI lineage: Bacteria > Bacillati > Actinomycetota > Actinomycetes > Kitasatosporales > Streptomycetaceae > Streptomyces > Streptomyces sp. NPDC088554. The sequence goes on from NZ_JBIVMF010000008.1 coordinate 152,784, forward strand.
GGTCGAAGCCGGTTCCAGGGCCTCCGGAAGGCCGCCGGGCGGCTGCCCGCCCGGCTACTCCCAGCGGAAGAGCCGGCCCGCCGCGCCGAGGCCCAGCACCGCCCAGACGGCGAGGATCCCGAGGTCGCCCCAGGGCAGCGTGGCGCCGTGCTGGAGAACCTCCCGCAGCCCGTGGGAGAGCGCCGAGATCGGCAGCAGCCCGAGCGCCGAGGCCGCCGCGTCCGGGAACTTCTCCAGCGGCACGATCACCCCGCCGCCCATCAGCAGCAGCAGGAAGACCAGGTTCGCGGCGGCCAGGGTGGCCTCCGCCCTGAGCGTGCCCGCCATCAGCAGCCCGAGCCCGGAGAAGGCGGCGGTGCCGAGGACCAGGAGCAGCAGGACGGCCACCGGGTTGCCGCGCGGAGACCAGCCCAGCGCGAGCGCGATCGTCGTCAGCAGCAGGATCTGGAGCACCTCGGTGACCAGTACGGAGAAGGACTTCGCCGTCATCAGCGCCCAGCGCGGCAGCGGGGAGACCGCGAGCCGCTTCAGCACCCCGTACCGCCGCTCGAAGCCGGTGGCGATGGCCTGGCCGGTGAACGCGGTCGACATCACGGCCAGCGCCAGGACGCCGGGGGCGAGGAAATCGACGGCGCTGCCCTCGCCGGTGTCGACGATGTCCACCGTCGAGAAGAGCAGCAGCAGCAGCGACGGGATGATCACGGTCAGCAGCAGCTGTTCGCCGTTGCGCAGCAGCAGCTTCGTCTCGAACGCGGTCTGGGCCGCGATCATGCGGAGCAGCGGGGCGGCCCCGGGCGCCGGGGCGTACGTACCGGCGCCCGTGTCGGTGCCTGTGCTCATGAACGCAGCTCCTTGCCGGTCAGTTCGAGGAAGACGTCCTCCAGGGTGCGCCGCTCCACGGCGATCCCGTCCGCCATCACGCCGTGCTGGGCGCACCAGGAGGCGACGGTGGCCAGCAGCTGCGGATCGATCCCGCCGCTGATGCGGTAGGTGCCCGGGGTCGGCTCGGCGGCGCCGGTGCCGTCCGGCAGCGCCTTGAGCAGGGAGCCGAGGTCGAGTCCGGCCCGGCCGGTGAAGCGCAGGGTGTTCTCGGCGCCGCCCCGGCAGAGCGCCTCGGGGCTGCCCTGGGCGATGACCCGGCCCGCGTCGATGATCACGACATCGTCGGCCAGCTCCTCGGCCTCGTCCATGAAGTGCGTGGTCAGCACCACGCCGACGCCGTCGGCCCGCAGCTCGCGGACCAGCTCCCAGGTGGAGCGGCGGGCCTGCGGGTCGAGCCCGGCGGTCGGCTCGTCGAGGAAGACCAGCTCGGGGCGGCCGACCACGGCCAGGGCCAGCGCGAGCCGCTGCTGCTGGCCGCCGGAGAGCCGGCGGTAGGTCGTACGGCCGCAGCTTTCGAGGCCGAGCCGCTCGATCAGCGCGTCCACGTCGAGGGGGCGCGCGTGCAGCCGGGCCATGTGCCGGAGCATCTCGTCGGCGCGCGCGCCGGAGTACACGCCGCCGGACTGGAGCATCACGCCGATGCGCGGGCGCAGCCGGGCGGCGTCCGCGACGGGGTCGAGACCGAGGACGCGCACGGTCCCGGCGTCCGGCCTGCGGTAGCCCTCGCAGGTCTCGACGGTGGTGGTCTTGCCCGCGCCGTTGGGTCCCAGGACCGCCGTGACCGTACCGGCGCGGACCACCAGGTCGAGGCCGTCGACGGCGGTCTTGGCGCCGTACCGCTTGACCAGGCCGCGGACCTCTACCAGAGGCTCTCCGGGGGGTGTGCTCGCGGCGGGGCCGCTGTCGGGCAGGGAGCCACCCGGGAAGCTGCTGTGCATGCGGCGAGTCTAGGCAGGCCGCGGGCGGTCCCCGGCTGGTGGGGTGAGAAAGGTGAGAAAGGGGCGCCTTCATGCCAACGTGCTCCTCGGGGCGGTTCCGTACGGTGAGCGGGCGGTACGCGGGCGGGGAATAATGTGCGGAACGCACGGGGTCGACAGATTTCTTAGGTAACCCTTAGTGACGAAGGGCACCGCCGCCCGGGCCGGGGGCTGTTGTCACTGGCGGAGGAATTACGCAACAATGGCGTTGTGAAATACGTTGGCGAGGCTCCCCATGAGGAACTCGCGACCGGCGAGCACTCCACTCGCAACCGGGTCGCGCGCTCCATCCTGGACCACGGCCCGTCCACCGTCTCCGATCTGGCGGGACGCCTCGGGCTCACCCAGGCGGCGGTCCGCAGGCATCTCGACGCCCTGACCGCCGATTCCGTGGTGGAAGCGCGCGACCAGCGAGTTTACGGCTCGCGCGGGCGCGGCAGACCCGCCAAGGCGTTCGCCCTGACGGACTGCGGCCGGGACGCCTTCGACCAGTCCTACGACCAGCTCGCCGCCGACGCCCTGCGCTGGATCGCCGGTGCGGCCGGCGGCGGGGAGCGGGGCGAGGCGGCCGTCGCGGCCTTCGCCCGAGCCCGGTTCGACCGGTCCGGCGCGTACCGCGCGGCGGTCGAGGCCGCCGAGCCCGACCGGCGTACGGAGGCGCTCGCCAAGGCGCTGAGCGCCGACGGGTACGCTGCTACGGCCCGTAGCGCGCCGAACCAGCAGGGCGAGCAGCTCTGCCAGCACCACTGCCCGGTCGCGCACGTCGCCGAGCAGTTTCCCCAGCTGTGCGAGGCGGAGACGGAATTCTTCTCCGAACTGCTCGGGACCCATGTGCAGCGGCTGGCCACCATCGCCCACGGCGACGGTGTCTGCACGACCTTCATTCCCCGCGCCACCGCACAGCCATCGCAGACCACCCATCACGCATCTGAAAGCACAGCCGGGAGGAACCCCGCATGACGCTCCCCACGGAGACTGCCCATCCCGAACTCGAGGGTCTGGGCACGTACGAATTCGGCTGGGCCGACTCCGACGCCGCGGGCGCCGCGGCCAAGCGCGGTCTCTCCGAGGCTGTCGTCCGCGACATCTCGGCGAAGAAGAACGAGCCGGAGTGGATGCTGAAGCTGCGGCTCAAGGGGCTGCGGCTGTTCGACAAGAAGCCGATGCCGAGCTGGGGCTCGGACCTGTCGGGCATCGACTTCGACAACATCAAGTACTTCGTGCGCTCGACCGAGAAGCAGGCCGCTTCGTGGGAGGAGCTGCCGGAGGACATCAAGAACACGTACGACAAGCTCGGCATCCCCGAGGCGGAGAAGCAGCGCCTGGTCGCCGGTGTCGCCGCGCAGTACGAGTCCGAGGTGGTCTACCACCAGATCCGTGAGGACCTGGAGGAGAAGGGTGTCATCTTCAAGGACACCGACACCGCGCTCAAGGAGAACCCGGAGCTGTTCCAGGAGTACTTCGGCACGGTGATCCCGGTCGGCGACAACAAGTTCGCCTCGCTGAACACGTCCGTCTGGTCGGGCGGCTCGTTCATCTACGTGCCCAAGGGCGTCCACGTCGACATCCCGCTCCAGGCCTACTTCCGTATCAACACGGAGAACATGGGCCAGTTCGAGCGGACGCTGATCATCGTCGACGAGGACGCGTACGTCCACTACGTCGAGGGCTGTACCGCGCCGATCTACTCCTCGGACTCGCTGCACAGCGCCGTCGTGGAGATCATCGTCAAGAAGGGCGGCCGCTGCCGCTACACGACGATCCAGAACTGGTCGAACAACGTCTACAACCTGGTGACCAAGCGCGCCGTGGCCTACGAGGGCGCGACGATGGAGTGGGTCGACGGCAACATCGGCTCCAAGGTCACCATGAAGTACCCGGCGATCTACCTGATGGGCGAGCACGCCAAGGGCGAGACCCTGTCCATCGCCTTCGCGGGCGAGGGCCAGCACCAGGACGCCGGCGCCAAGATGGTCCACATGGCCCCCAACACCTCCTCGAACATCGTCTCCAAGTCGGTGGCGCGAGGCGGCGGCCGTACCTCGTACCGAGGTCTGATCGAGATCGGCGAGGGCGCCGAGGGCTCCAAGTCCAACGTGCTCTGCGACGCGCTGCTGGTCGACACCATCTCGCGCTCGGACACCTACCCGTACGTCGACGTCCGCGAGGACGACGTGTCGATGGGCCACGAGGCGACCGTCTCCAAGGTCTCCGAGGACCAGCTCTTCTATCTGATGAGCCGCGGGATGACCGAGTTCGAGGCCATGGCGATGATCGTGCGCGGCTTCGTCGAGCCGATCGCCAAGGAGCTGCCCATGGAGTACGCGCTGGAGCTGAACCGGCTGATCGAGCTGCAGATGGAAGGCTCCGTCGGCTAGCCGTCGGCCCGTGGTCCCGTGCGAACGTACGGGGCCGTACGGCCCGCACCCGCTGCCGTCACCGGCCGCGACCCCGATTTCTACGCAGAGGCAGAGAGAGAGCACGACGACAGCCATGGCTGAGGCTCAGAATATTCCGGCGGGTTCCACCACCGCCGGATCGATCGCGGTGGCCGCCGAGTCGACCGTCGCCACGCGCATGAGCGCGCACCCGTCCTTCGACGTCGCGGACTTCCCCGTCCCGCACGGCCGCGAGGAGGAGTGGCGGTTCACGCCGCTGGACCGGCTGCGCGGGCTGCACGACGGCACGGCCGCCGCCGTGGACGGCCTCACGGTCGAGGTGAGCGCCCCCGAGGGCGTCACCATCGAGACCGTCGGCCGCGACGACGCGCGCCTCGGCCGGGCCGGCACCCCGGTGGACCGGGTCGCCGCCCAGGCGTACTCCTCCTTCGAGAGGGCCTCGGTCGTCTCGGTGCCCAAGGAGAGCGTCCTCACCGAGCCGATCAGGATCACCGTCCACGGCGAGGGCGGCACCATTTACGCCCACCAGGTCATCGAGCTGGGAGCCTTCGCCGAGGCGGTCGTGGTCATCGACCACACCGGCGACGCGGTGCTCGCCGCCAACGTCGACTACCTCATCGGCGACGGCGCCAAGCTCACCGTCGTCTCCGTCCAGGACTGGGACGACAAGGCCGTCCACGTCGCCCAGCACAACGCGCTGGTCGGCCGCGACGCCTCGTTCAAGTCGGTCGTCGTCACCTTCGGCGGCGATGTCGTACGGCTCCACCCGCGCGTCCAGTACGCGGGCCCCGGCGGCGAGGCCGAGCTGTTCGGCCTCTACTTCACCGACCAGGGCCAGCACCAGGAGCACCGCCTCCTGGTCGACCACAACGCGCCGCACTGTACGTCGAACGCCCTGTACAAGGGCGCGCTCCAGGGCGCCGACGCCCACGCCGTCTGGATCGGTGACGTCGTCATCCGCGTCCAGGCCGAGGGCACCGACACGTACGAGATGAACCGCAACCTGGTCCTCACGGACGGCGCGCGGGTCGACTCCGTACCGAACCTGGAGATCGAGACCGGTGAGATCGCCGGGGCCGGACACGCCTCCGCGACCGGCCGCTTCGACGACGAGCAGCTCTTCTACCTGATGGCCCGCGGCATCCCGGAGACCGAGGCCCGCCGCCTCGTCGTCCGGGGCTTCTTCGCCGAACTGGTCCAGCAGATCGGACTGCCCGACGTCGAGGAGCGCCTGCTGGCCAAGATCGAGACGGAGCTGGAGGCGTCAGTCTGATGACCTTCGTCCGCGCCTGTGGATTCGGCGAGCTGGAGGAGGACACCCCCAAGCGGGTGGAACTCGACGGCACGCCGGTCTCCGTCGTCCGCACCGGGGGCGAGGTGTTCGCGATCAACGACATCTGCTCGCACGCGAACGTCTCGCTCTCCGAGGGTGAGGTCGAGGACTGCATGATCGAATGCTGGCTGCACGGCTCCAGCTTCGACCTGCGCACCGGCAAGCCGTCCGGTCTGCCCGCGACGCGCCCCGTCCCCGTATACCCCGTAAAGATCCAAGGGGACGATGTGCTCGTCTCCGTCACCCAGGAGTCCTGAGTCACCCATGGCAACGCTTGAAATCCACGACCTGCATGTCACCGTCGAGGCGGACAACGCCACGAAGGAAATCCTCAAGGGCGTCGACCTGACCGTCAAGCAGGGCGAGACGCACGCCATCATGGGCCCCAACGGCTCCGGCAAGTCGACCCTCGCGTACTCCCTCGCGGGCCACCCGAAGTACACGATCACCGGTGGCACCGTGACGCTGGACGGCGAGGACGTCCTGGAGATGACCGTCGACGAGCGTGCCCGCGCCGGCCTCTTCCTCGCGATGCAGTACCCCGTCGAGATCCCCGGCGTCTCCGTCTCCAACTTCCTGCGCACCTCCGCCACCGCCGTCCGCGGCGAGGCCCCCAAGCTGCGTACCTGGGTGAAGGAGGTCCGGGAGACCATGGAGCGCCTCTCCATGGACCCCGCCTTCGCCGAGCGCAACGTCAACGAGGGCTTCTCCGGCGGCGAGAAGAAGCGCCACGAGATCCTCCAGCTCGAACTGCTCAAGCCGAAGATCGCGATCCTCGACGAGACCGACTCCGGCCTCGACGTGGACGCGCTGCGGGTCGTCTCCGAGGGCGTCAACCGCGTCCGCGAGAGCGGCGAGGTCGGCACCCTGCTGATCACGCACTACACGCGGATCCTCCGCTACATCAAGCCCGACTTCGTGCATGTCTTCGCCCAGGGCCGCATCGCCGAGTCCGGCGGCGCCGAGCTGGCCGACAAGCTGGAGAACGAGGGCTACGAGTCGTACGTGAAGGGTGGCGTAACCGCGTGACACAGCTGCCGGGCCTTCTCGACACTGAGACGATCCGCAAGGACTTCCCCTTGCTGGACCGTACGGTCCACGACGGGAAGAAGATCGTTTACCTGGACAACGCGGCGACCTCGCAGAAGCCGCGCCAGGTGCTCGACTCCCTCAACGAGTACTACGAGCGGCACAACGCCAACGTCCACCGTGGCGTGCACGTACTCGCCGAGGAGGCCACGGCGCTGTACGAGGGCGCCCGGGACAAGGTCGCCGCCTTCATCAACGCACCCAGCCGCGACGAGGTGATATTCACCAAGAACGCCTCCGAGTCGCTCAACCTCGTGGCCAACATGCTCGGCTGGGCCGACGAGCCCTACCGGGTCGACCACGAGACCGAGATCGTCATCACGGAGATGGAGCACCACTCCAACATCGTGCCGTGGCAGCTGCTCTCGCAGCGCACCGGCGCGAAACTGAAGTGGTTCGGCCTCACCGACGACGGCCGCCTCGACCTGTCCCACATCAACGAGATCATCACCGCGAAGACGAAGATCGTCTCCTTCGTCCTGGTCTCCAACATCCTGGGCACGGTCAACCCGGTCGAGGCGATCGTCCGCCGCGCCCAGGAGGTCGGCGCGCTCGTCCTGATCGACGCCTCGCAGGCGGCCCCGCACATGGTGGTCGACGTGCAGGCGCTCCAGGCCGACTTCGTGGCCTTCACCGGCCACAAGATGTGCGGTCCCACCGGCATCGGCGTCCTCTGGGGCCGTCAGGAGCTGCTGGAGGACCTGCCGCCGTTCCTGGGCGGTGGCGAGATGATCGAGACCGTGTCGATGCACTCGTCGACGTACGCGCCCGCGCCGCACAAGTTCGAGGCAGGTACGCCCCCGATCGCCCAGGCGGTCGGCCTCGGCGCGGCCGTGGACTACCTCACCGCGATCGGCATGGACAAGATCGCCGCGCATGAGCACGCGATCACCGAGTACGCGGTCAAGCGGCTGCTCGAAGTCCCCGACCTGCGGATCATCGGTCCGGCCACGGCCGAGGACCGGGGCGCCGCGATCTCCTTCACGCTCGGCGACATCCACCCGCACGACGTGGGCCAGGTCCTCGACGAGCAGGGCATCGCCGTCCGGGTCGGCCACCACTGCGCGCGGCCGGTCTGCCTGCGGTACGGAATTCCCGCGACCACGCGGGCGTCGTTCTATCTGTACTCCACTCCGGCCGAGGTCGACGCTCTGGTCGAGGGGCTGGAGCACGTCCGTAACTTCTTCGGATGAGGCTGAGGGGCTGACGAGCGTGAAGTTGGATTCCATGTACCAGGACGTCATCCTGGACCACTACAAGCACCCCCACGGGCGCGGTCTGCGGGACGGCGACGCCGAGGTGCACCATGTCAACCCCACCTGCGGTGACGAGATCACCCTTCGGGTGCGGTACGAGGGCTCGCGGCTCGCGGACATCTCGTACGAGGGCCAGGGCTGCTCGATCAGTCAGGCCAGCGCCTCCGTGCTGAACGACCTCCTGGTCGGCAAGGAGCTGGCCGAGGCGCGGAAGATCCAGGGCACCTTCCTGGAGCTGATGCAGTCCAGGGGCCGGCTGGAGCCGGACGACGCGATGGAGGAGGTGCTGGAGGACGCGATCGCGTTCGCCGGCGTCTCGAAGTACCCCGCCCGCGTCAAGTGCGCCCTGCTGTCCTGGATGGCCTGGAAGGACGCCACGGCCCAGGCCCTGGGCGACGACACTCTGAAGGAGACGGCATGAGCGAGAACGACACCGTGACGATGAAGCCGGCCTCCGAGGAGGAGGTCCGCGAGGCGCTGTACGACGTCGTCGACCCCGAGCTGGGCATCGACGTGGTCAACCTCGGGCTGATCTACGGCATCCACATCGACGACGCCAATATCGCCACCCTGGACATGACCCTGACGTCGGCGGCCTGTCCGCTGACCGATGTGATCGAGGACCAGGCCAGGTCGGCGACGGACGGCCTCGTCAGCGAACTCAAGATCAACTGGGTCTGGATGCCCCCGTGGGGCCCCGACAAGATCACCGACGACGGCCGCGAGCAGCTGCGCGCGCTGGGCTTCAACGTCTGATCCCGCGATCCCGGACTTCCATCGGCCCCACGACCCGTGACCGGGTGGTGGGGCTTTTGGCTGCCCTCCTCGGCTGACGCCTAGGATGTCGGCCATGGGGGCCTTACTGCGATTGACGGATATTCGGCACGGGTAGGGGGACCGGGTCGTCCTGGACGGAGTCACCCTCGCCGTCGGGGCGGGCGAGTGCGCCGTGTTGACCGGGGAGAACGGCTCGGGGAAGTCCACGCTGCTGCGGCTCGCCGCCGGGCGGGAGACCCCATGGACCGGAACGGTCACCTTCCGGGACAGGACCGTGTCCGAGGACGACCCGGCCATGCGGGCGGCGATCGCCGCCGTACTGGACAGTGGGGTGGGCTATCCGGACCTCGGCGTCCGGGAACATCTGATGCTGGTCGCGCTCGCGCACGGCCTCGGCGGATCGGCGGCCGCAGCCGTCGACGAGGTGCTGGCCGAACACCGCCTCGACGGGCGGGCCGAGGCGCGTCCGCATCAGCTCTCCTCCGGACAGGCCCAACTCCTGTCACTGGCACAGGCGTTCATCCGCCCCTGCGAACTGCTCATCCTGGACGAACCGGAGCAGCGGATCGACAAGGACGGCCGGAAGCGGCTCGCCGAGCGGCTGAACGCCGTGAAGGCGGACGGTGTCGCCGTGCTGCTCGCCACCCACGACAGGACGTTGGCGGATGCCGTGGCCGACACGGTGTTCGCCGTCTCCGACGAGGGCCGAACGGCCATCGCCGGTGGGTGACCGGCGGGTCCGCCGACCGGTGGCGGTCACGGACCGGGACACGCTCGCCGACCGCACCGCCTCGGTGCTGGCCTGGCTCCGTGTCGTACAGGCTCCCGGGCGCGACAAGCAGCGTCGGAGCCTCGCCTACACGCTGTACTGCACGGCTCTGCTCTTCGCTATCTGGGGTGTTCCGCTGCTGCTGGCGGCGGCACGGGCCGGGGTCGACGGCCGGTTCGACGGCCCGGTGGCCGAGCGCCTGCTGTCCGCACTGCCTGTCCTGGTCCCCGCCGTGCTGGCCAGTGCCGTACTGCTGCCGGCCCTGCGCGGCCGATGGCAGGGGCCGGTGTCGCTGGACCGGGCGGCCCTGACCTGGCCGGCGGCCCAGCCGATTCTGCGGCGGGCGCTGCTGCTGCCCCGGTTCACCGCGTCGGCCGTGGTCGCCTCGGCGATCGGGGCGGCGGTGGGCGCGGTCCTCGGCTTCCTGCTGTACACCCTGAGCGCGGGCGGCGGGTGGCCCCTGACCGGTGCCGGGGCGGCGGCCGGCGCGGTGTCCGCGCTCGCCGGTACGAGCCTGGCGGTCCTGGTCCAGCGGTACGGCGACACGGTGCTCGCCCGGCGGCCCTGGATCCTGCGGGCGGCACGGGCGGCACGGGCGGCCGTTGCCGTGCTGTGGTCGGCGGCGGGCGTCTCGCTGGTGTACGGCCCGTGGTACCCGCAGGCCATCGTGCTGGTCCTGGGGGCGGCGGGGGCGGTCGCGGCGGTGCTGGGGACGGCGGTCGCCGTACGGTACGGAGTCCGTGCCGTCCCGGATGTCCCGGCGCGGGTGCTGCGGGCACAGGCCGGTACGGCCCTGCGGATCCGGGCGTCGCTCTACGCGCTGGACCCGAGGCAGGCGCGCGCGGCGGTCCGGGCCACCCGCAGCCGTACGTCCCGGGGCGTTCCCCGGCTGCCGTTCCCCCGCAGGCCGGGGCTGGTCGTACCGTGGCGGGACGCGACCGCGCTGCTCCGGGCCCCCGGGCGGCTGGTGTGGGCGCTGGTCTGGGCGGCGGTGGCCGTGGCGCTGCTGGCCCTGTCCCCGTCCCCGGACGGGGCGCCCGTCGCGGTCACCCTGATGGCGCTGCCCGCCGCCTATCTGGCCGCCGCGCAACTGGCCGAGTCCGCCCGGGTGGAGACCGACGACCCCCGGAGGGCCGCACAACTTCCCTGGACCCCGGGACAGTTGGCGCGCAGACACGCCCTGGTGCCTGCCGTGTCGCTCACGGTGCTGTTCGGCTGCGGCGGGGCGGTGGCCTTCTGCGCCGGACGCTGGTCCGACGGCCTGCTGCTGCTCCCGGCCCTGGTGCCCGCGCTGGTCGGAGCCGCGCTGGTGAATGCGTACCGGGGCACCGTACCGGCGGAGTTGCTCATCGGCTCTATGACCCCGCTGGGCGACACCGGCCCGCTCGGCGCCCTGCTGTGGCAGGTACGTGGGCCACTGGTGGCGCTGGTCTGCCTGGCCCTGGTGGACGGCCCGGCCCGGGGCGCGGCTCCGGACCCGCTGGGCCTGCTGTGGCCGCTGGTGGTGGGGGCCGGGATGTTGTGGTGGGCCGGGGCGACCGCGCGGGGGAAAACGTAACGCCCGCCGCCGGTCCTGTCGCGCGGTGAGGTGTCGCGCCGGCTCAATCGGCCCGGACCCCCCTGCGCGGGTCGACCGGTGTGAGGACGCCGAGCCGGTCCTCGATCGCCTCGGCCGCGTCGGCACGGGTACGGGGATCGGGCCGTCGGGGGCGGGCACGGTCACGTTTCCGGGGGCGGACCGTCTCCGTGGATGAACGTCAGCCGTTTGCCACGAGAGGTGCCGGCGCGGTTTCTTCCGCGAGGTGATCTCGTGAGGTGACTCGGCCCAGGAGCCCCGCGAGCCGCGATGAGTCCTGCGGCGTCCGGCGGTCGTCGGCCGAACCCCGTTACCGAGGAGGACTTCTGATGCGTAGCGTGACCTATTCGATGGGCGTCTCCCTTGACGGCTACATCGTCGGTCCGGACGGCGGCTTCGACTGGACGGGGCCCGACGGGGAGGTCTTTCGCTTCGTCACCGACGAGATCCGGGAGATCGGCGTCCATCTGCTGGGACGACGGTTGTACGAGACGATGCTGTACTGGGAGACCGCCGACCAGGACCCCTCGCTCGACGCCCCGATGCGTGAGTGGGCCGCGATCTGGAAGCCGCTCCCCAAAGTGGTGTTCTCCACCACGCTGTCGGCGGTGCGGGGCAATGCCCGCCTGGTCTCCGGCGGCTTGGCGGAGGAGATCGAGCGGTTGCGGGCCGAGCCGGGGGAGGGCGACATCGCGATCGGCGGCGCGACTCTCGCCGCCGAGGCCGCCGCGCTGGGTCTGATCGACGAGTACCGGGTCAGGGTCTACCCGGTGCTGGTCGGCGGCGGCATCCCGTTCTTTTCCCGGCGCGAGCGCCGGGTGGATCTCGAACTCGTCGAGACCCACGCCTTCGGTTCGGGAATCGTCTACCTCCGCTACCGCGTCGCGCGCCGGACGAGTCGTCCCGCATCCGATGGCACACCCGGAAATGCGGGGGTGGCGCGGTAAATCGCCGCCGTATCAGCCGACCAGCAGTACGAGTTTCCCTCGCACGTGACCGTCCTCGCCGACGCGGTGTGCCTCCGCGATCTCGGCGAGCGGGAAGGTCCGCACGTCGGGGAGCGCGAAGTGCCCGGCCTCGATCAACTCGCCGATCCCGGTGAGCGCATGGATCGCGCGTCCGTCGTCCCCGCGGCTGAATCTCACCCCGTGCTCCTGCGCGCCGCTGACGTCGGCGACCGTCAGGACGTGCTCCGGTCCGTCGGTGAGCCCGATGAGCTGGGGCAGCACGCCGCTCCCGGCGACATCGAGCGCCAGGTCGACGCCGTCGGGCGCGAGCGCGCGAACCCGCTCGACCATGCCTTCGCCGTACGCGACGGGCTCGGCCCCCAGCGCACGCAGGTAGTCGAGGTTTGCCGGACCGGCGGTGCCGATCACGCGCGCGCCGCGTGCCACCGCGAACTGAACCGCGGCGCTGCCGACGCTTCCGGAGGCGCCGTTGATGAGCACCGTGCTGCCGCTTGCGACACCGAGCTGGTCGATCGCGCGCATGGCCGTCTCAACGGCGGCCGGCAGCGCGGCAGCACCGGCGAAGTCGAGCGACGGTGGGATCGGTGCGTAGAAGGACAGCACCGCCAGCTCGGCCTGTGCCGCTCCATCAAGGCAGAAGCCGAACACGCGATCACCGACGGCCACATCCGAGGCGCCCTCGCCCACCTCGTCGACGACGCCCGCCGCCTCGTAACCCAGGGTCTGCGGGAGCTCCTCATCCATCAGGCCCCTGCGCTTCTTCCAGTCACTCGCGTTGAGGCCGGCCGCGCGCACCGCGATCCGGACCTGGCCGGGACCCGGATGCGGGTCGGGAAGTTCCACGATCCGGAGGACCTCAGGGCCCCCGAACTCGCTGAAGCGGGCGGCTTTCAACCGTGGCTCCGATCTTCACCCGATACTGTCGCGCCTGTCGCGCGCCCGGCAGCGGACACTGTTCGACACTGTTCCGTCGGTTTCGAAGCACCGTACGTCACGGAGGGGCTGATGGGGCTTGTGGTGGTGCCGGGTCGCGGCGGCCATCGTCAGGACGCGTTGGGCTACGCGGGCCGCGACGCCTTCATCCGTCCCGCCCCCGTGCTGTTCGAGGTCCAGCGCACCGACCGTCTGGCAACCGTACGCGGGCCCGTACCGCACCACTGGTCGCCGAGGGCGCGGGCCGCGAGCGCGGCGGAAGCCGTGATCGCCAACGATCCGGTGGTGTCTGTCTGCCGGTCGACGGCTCGGTCTCTCCTGCTGGGGCCGACCTGGCGGGCCGGCCCCCCCGCACCCGCGCAGATCCAGAGCGGCGGCTACACGAAGGACGTGGACGCGCGGCTCCGCTACGGCCACACCAGCCGCGGTACGACCCCCGCTCCGCCCCGGTACGCCCGCAGCGCCCGGTCCGGCGAGACGGTACGCATCCGGTGGTGCCCCTCGACGCTGATCACCTCGGCGTGATCCTCGAACGCCATGCCCCAGGCGGCGACCCGGCCGTCGACGCGGACGCCGTACTCCTGGACGACGGCGAAGAGACGGGGCGCGGTGTCGGTGACCATCGCGTGGAGGAAGGTGGCGAACTCCTCGCGGCCGTAGAGGGGTTGCGTGCCGGTGGGGAGGGGGGTGAGAGGGGTGAGGAGGGTGGGGGCGGGGATGGGCTGGGTCCAGGTGTTGATGTTCTCCATGGTGTTGCCTCCGTGTCGTTGGAGTGGGCCGCGACGTTGGGCCTGTGAGCAGAATGCCGGACAGATTCGACCTGAGGCAATATTCCTCGCGTAATCAACCCGAACGAGTTGTATGTGGGTGACTTGGGCGACATACTGCCCCACATGGCATGGAAGAGGATCCCGACTCCGCAGTCGGTCTACCGACGTCAACTCGCCCTCCGCCTACGTGAGCTGCGGGATGAATCGGGGCTCACGTTGAACGAGGTAGCCGCCCGTATAGAGGTACATCAGGGGTCGTTGAGCCGCCTGGAGAACGGGGATCGCGGCACGACGCCCGTCATGGTGAACGCCATGCTCGACGTTTACGGCGTCGATGACTCGGCTGTACGGGACGACATCCTCGACCTTGTTCGGGCGGACCGGGCGCGGAGCAAGCCCTGGTGGAAGAAGTATTCGGCGGTGCTCAGCCCCACCCGATACGACGGCTACCTGACTCTGGAAGCCAGTGCGCTGTCGCTGTGCAGCTACCAACCGTTGCTGGTGCCGGGGCTGTTGCAGACACCTGCTTACGCCGAGGCGGTCATCTCCGGCATGGGGCTGGGCCTGACGCCGAGGCAGGTCACATCCCTCGTTGACGTGCGCGTGCGACGGCAGGAGGAGCGCCTCGGAGGCGAGAACCCAGTAAAACTTTGGGCGATCATCGAGGAAACGGCCTTGCTGCGTCAGGTGGGCTCCCCGGAGATAATGCGCGACCAGCTCAAGCGGCTGCTCGACATCGAGGAAACGCCGCACATCACGGTGCAGTTGGTGCCGCTCACAGTCGGCGCCCATCCCGGTCTTTATGGCCCGTTCGTGGTCATGAGCTTCCCTGAGCCCGCTTCGGACCTGGTGTGGCTGGAGAACCCGCAGAACTCCATCTACCTTGAGAATCCGGAAGATGTGGACGCGTACGGAGACTCCTTCGATCACCTGCGCGCACTGGCTCTCGGACCGCCCGAGACCCGGACCCGCATCGAGCAGATGATCAAGGAGCTACCCAAGTGACCGAACTGGATCTCGCCCAGGCTCAGTGGCAGAAGAGTTCGTACAGCGGGGCCGCTAACGACTGCGTCGAGCTTGCGGTGTTGGGTGACCGTGTTGCCGTACGTGATTCCAAGTGCCCCGAGCGGCCCGCGCTCGTCCTGAGCCGCGCCGACGTACGGGCATTCATCGCTGCTATCCGGGAAAGGTGACGGCCGTGAGCGGTCTCGCAGGGGCTCGGTGGCGTAAGAGCAGTTACAGCGGTGGTGCTAACGACTGTGTTGAACTTGCGGTATTGGACAGCCAGGTGGCTTTCCGTGACTCCAAGCGTCCTGAGCTGTCACCGCTGGTGGTTGGTCGTTCCGACGCGCAGACGTTCATCGCTGGCGTCGGGGCTCGGTGGCGTAAGAGCAGTTACAGCGGCGGAGCTAACAACTGTGTTGAACTTGCGGTGGTCGGTACTCGGATCGCGATCCGTGATTCCAAGTGCCCGGAGCAACCCGTGCTCGTCCTGAGTCGTGCCCGCGTGCGGGCGTTCATCACGGGTATCCGGGAGCGGTGACGGCCGTGGGCGGCCTTGCCGGGGCCTCGGTGGTCTGACCGGGCTGCGGGCAGGAGTCGACGGGGGAGCGCGGGCCGGCTACGCGCCGGCCGGCGCTTCCACGAGTGGATCTCCTGTGTCCGTGAGGACGGCCTCCTGCCCGCCCCGGAGGGGGTCAGCCGCGCTTGGCCCCGCATTCCACCCTCGCGCGCCACAGGAAATCGGCGCTGGTGTCCGAGTGGTTCACGACGATGGAGCTGAGAACGACGCCGTCGGCCCTGCGGCAGGCGGCCTCGAAGGCGGCTCGGTCCTGTGACGCGTACTTGATGTCCTCGTGTCCGGAGCCGTTGTAGTACCAAATGGAGCGATCGGCGTGTGCGGTACCGGAGAACGCCACGGCGGCTGTTGCCGCGAGCGTGGCTCCCGCCGCCATTCTGCGAACCAAACGCTTCGTCGACATCTTGATGGCCATAGGTCTCTCCATGTTCATGCAGGGGGGTGCCGTTTCTCGCCGGGGTGAACGCGAGAGCTGTCGGCGTGGAGGCGTCACAGGGACCCCGTACACATCCCTCGACAAGGTCATGAAACAGGACGAACGAAGGCCGCCAACGCGCACTGCTTGAGACTTCACCAAATATTCTCGCGCGCTCGACCAATTCGTTACGGAATCCGCCCGCCCGGCCGGAGGGTTCCCAGTCGTGGCGCTTTGTGAGGCGAAGATCCGGAAAGCAGTGCTGTAAATTACCCTACCGTCCGGTAGGAATTCGGCGCCTTCTCCGTCGAGGCCGTTCGCATGCGAAAGGCGCGTTATGGGGAGCCGTTTCCGGCCGGTCCGGTCGAAGTCCGCCCTATTGCCGAGTGGGGGCGGCAACAGGCTTACCAGTTCAGCAGAACACAGTCACAGGCCGCCCGCTATGCGGTGGGGACGGGGCAGGGATGCGACGGGCAGGGGGCCTGCGCCCCCGGCCCGGTGCTCGCTGGGCGCGCCGCAGCCGAGGGCGGTCCGGTTGTCCGGGGGGTGCGCCCTGGTTACGGTGCGGGCGGAGCGTTCGTGGGGTGGCTCGGGCCTGCCGCCTCGATCAGGGTCGGGGCCAGGTTCTCCTTGCGGATGCGCTGGTCCACGTACAGCAGGCCGAGCACCAGTTGGGGGAAGGTCGCGGTGAGGATCTGGCTGATCAGGCCGGCGAGCAACGCCAGGATCGCGAAGCCGCTCAGGAAGGTGACGAGGTCGCCCGGGGTGAGGTCGCCGGCGGGGTCGAGGGCCGCGGTCTGGCCCGCCGTGACGGCCAGTACGTTGATGACCTGTTCGATGAGCATTCCGGTGACGCCCGCCAGTAGCAGGGCCAGCGCCGACATGCCGAAGACGCGCCACCAGGACCCGCGGACCAGTTGGGCCGAGCGGCGCAGGGCCATGACGGGGCCGTGGGACTCGATCACCGCGGCCGCCGGGGCCAGGCTGTAGCGGGTCCAGAGCCAGATCGACAGCGGTGCGAGGGCCAGCATGGCCAGGGCGCCGGCCAGGACCAGCCAGAGGACGGAGCCGTCGGGGGACGAGTCGAGGGTGAGGACCGAGAGGGTGATCCCGACTGTGGCCACCGTGAGCACGACGAAGGGGGCGAAGGCGATCGCCGTGGTGAGCAGCGTGGTGCAGAGCACCGGCAGGAAGCCCGTTCCGACCCGGCCGATGACCGCGCCGAAGGTCGTCGGACGGCCCAGGACCGCTTCCTGGATCACCGCCGGGCAGGCGGTCTGGACCACCGCCTGGGCGATTACCAGGGCCAGTATGCCGACGCCCCAGACACAGAGGAACGCGATCAGGACCGGACGGAGCACCGGCAAGGACAGGTCCTCTGCGGACAGCATGCTGGTGAAGCTCTGGATCCGGTCGCCCAGGACGGTGTACGCGATGCCCATCGTCGCCGCGACCACCAGGGCGGCAGCCCCGTACGCCACGAGGGTCACCCCGAACAGCGGCTTCCAGTAGCGGCCGATGACGGCGAAGGCGCCGGTGAATATCTCGCCGGTGCGCAGGGGGCCGAGCGGGATGACCCCGGGTTTGGGCGGCGGCGGCACCCAGCCCCAGCCGCCGCCGGGCAGGGCGCCCCAGACGTACGGGCCGTTCGGGCCGGTCTGGCCGGTCGCGTCCCCGGGGCCGGGAGGGCCGTACGTACCGTTCGGGCCGGTCTGGTCGGTTCCGTCCCGACCCTGCCCCGTTTCCTGCGTCACTGCTCTGCCCCTGTCTTCGCTGTCGCGCTCGTTTGTCGCGCTTGGTAGTCATATTCGTTGTTGCGTTCGAATGTCATACCGTATCCGGTCGTTGACACCACCGACGCTGTTCGAACAGGCGCTGGTTGCGTCCGGTGCGGCGGTAGGTTGACCCGATGAGCGCCCCGCCCCTCCCGTCACTCCCGTCCGTTCCGGCCCCCGGGCCCGAGATCACCCACGCCGAGTGCCGGCAGTGCGGCACGCTGATCGCCGGCCTCGACGGCCGGTACAGCTGTGGTGTCTGCGGCTGGGTCAACCACCACTCGGAGGGGCACGGGCCGCTGCCCCGGGCCGAGGACGACATCGACTACCGGGCGGGCGGGGCCGAGGGCAATCGGCTGAGCTGAGGACCGTTCCCCGAGACCGGTTGGCCCGCGCGCCGTCGGGACCGTTAGGTTCTGAGCATGACCGACACGTCTTCCTCCAGCTCTGCCCGCACCACCGGCGCCGTCGCCGCCGGTCTCGCCACCCTCACCGAGGACGGCACCGTCCTCGACACCTGGTTCCCGGCCCCCGTGCTCTCCGACGGCCCCGGACCGGCCGGCACCGAACGGCTGACCGCCGAGCGTGCCGTGGAGCTGCTGGGGGAGGGCGCGGCCAAGGCCATCGGCGCCGACGCGCGCCGTGGGGTCGAGGTCGTCGCCGTCCGTACGGTCATCGCCTCGCTCGACGACAAGCCGCTGGACGCGCATGACGCGTATCTGCGGCTGCACCTGCTCAGTCACCGGCTCGTCCAGCCGCACGGCCAGAACCTGGACGGCCTCTTCGGGCTGCTCACCAACGTCGCCTGGACCTCGCTCGGCCCGGTGGCCGTGGACGCGCTGGAGACCGTACGGCTCAACGCGCGCGCGGAGGGGCTGCACCTCCAGGTGACCTCGGTCGACAAGTTCCCGAGGATGACGGACTACGTCGCGCCCAGGGGCGTCCGGATCGCGGACGCCGACCGGGTGCGCCTCGGCGCGCATCTCGCCGAGGGCACCACCGTGATGCACGAGGGCTTCGTCAACTTCAACGCGGGCACGCTCGGCACCTCCATGGTCGAGGGCCGGATCTCCGCCGGGGTCGTCGTCGGCGACGGCTCCGACATCGGCGGCGGCGCCTCCACCATGGGCACGCTCTCGGGTGGTGGCAAGGAGCGCATCGTCATCGGCGAGCGCTGCCTGATCGGCGCCGAGGCGGGCATCGGGATCGCGCTGGGCGACGAGTGCGTCGTCGAGGCGGGGCTCTACGTCACGGCCGGTACGCGGGTCACGCTGCCGGACGGCCAGATCGTCAAGGCCCGTGAGCTGTCCGGCGCGGGCAACATCCTCTTCCGCCGCAACTCGGTCACCGGCGCGGTCGAGGCCCGCCCGAACAACGCTGTCTGGGGCGGCCTCAACGAGGTCCTCCACAGTCACAACTGACCGCGCGGCAGCTCCTCGTACATCCTCAGCAGCGATACGGGAGGCGTTCTCCTCCATCGCCAGGATCACGCGGCAGCCCCTCGTACACCCTCAGCAGCCCGTCGACCGCCTGCCGGTCGGCGGGCCGCAGTGGTTCACGGACCGGTCCCGCGGGCAGCCCGGCCGCGTTCGGCAGCGCCTTCGTGGTGACCGTGCCGGGCAGGCCGGCCGCCATCATCGCCTCGACCAGCGGCAGGGGCAGCGCGTTGAGGCGTTCTTCTTGGGTCGAGGGTTGAGCAGGCGTGAAATGGCGGGGGGTGGCGGGAGGCCGTCGGGTGACGCGCCCACCTGTGACCCCGGGGCGCCGACGCCGCTGTCCCTGGTGCCGGGCCGGTGGAGGCGGGGTTGTGGGCGTCGACACCTTTTGTGGACAGGATCGGCACCGAATGTTGATCAGCCGTCAGTGCGACATGCGGCAGGATGCTCGCATGATGCGTTTCCCGCGCAGCCGCCCGGGGCCGCCGCTGCTGCCGCGCGCCGTGTTGACGGTTGCCTGCGGGGCCGGGGAGGCGCCCGTCGCCTCCGGGGCGGCCAGCGCTTTCAGGACAACCACCGAGCCCACGCGGTCCGTTGTCCCCACGGCCCCCACCGCCCCCGTCGACCGGGCCGGGACGGCGGCGCGGGCGTGCTTCGCGCGGTCCGCGATCGAGATGATCTATGTGATCCGGGCGGACGGATACGAGGTGGCCCGGCAGCCCGTCGGAGTCGTCGGCGGCGACGGCTTCGGGAGCGTGTACGTCTCGGCGGGCGACGGCGCCCGGATCCGGCTGACGGTGGACAGGGGGGCGCTGACCGGCGAGAACTGCGCCGGGACACCGGTCGACGGGGCGACCGGACGGGTGGACCGCTCGCGGGGACGGCACTGTCCGGTACCGCACCTCCGGAAGTGTCCATGAGTACGCGTGGGCCGAGAGCGGTCGTATCGTACGGCTCAGCGGTGACCGCGACACTGTGGACCGCGACACCCTGCGGCGCGCGGCCGGGCCCGCCCGTCCCGCGAACGACGCGGAACTCGACGCCCTGCTGCCGGAACGGACGGCCCCGGCGACCCCGGTCGAGCGTGGCGATCTGTCTCCGGTGGGCGACGGAGCCCCGGACAACAGAGTGCCCGAGGGCGCCTCGGGGTAGGCGGAGCCGGATTGTCAGTGGGTGCTGGTCCAATATGAGGACATGGGGGCATGGAGAAGCATGAACACGGAACACACCGAGTACACGTACGCCGATCACGGGGTCCGGGGCGGCGAGTTGCGCACGGAGCTGGACGCGCTGCGCGCGGCCTTTCCGGCGGAGAGCTGCCTGCCGCCGCTGGGCTGGGACGCCGTGCGCTCCTTCGAGATCGAGCAGGGGATCGTCCTGCCCGAGCCGTACCGCACACTGGTCGCGGAGATCTGCGACGGCTGTCCGGAGGGGCCCGCGGACGTCGACGGGCTGATACCGCTGGCGGCGCTCCCCGCCGACTGGGGCTGTGACCAGACGCAACGCGTGCTCTCGGAGCCCTTCCCGCTGACCGAGGCATGGGTGTGGGAGGACGACCCCCGGCCGTACGAGGAGATAGAGCCGCTGATCGACGAGGTCTGCAACCACGGAAGCGTGGTGCTGGGCACGGACGGCTGTGGGATGTACTGGCATCTGGTGGTCACGGGTGCCCACCGGGGCCGGATATGGAACATCAGTGATGTGGGCGCGGCGCCGTTCGGGGCGGCGTTCGGTCACCCTACCGAGGGCGAGGGCTTCGCGGGCTGGGTGGCGCACTGGGCGGCCACCCGCAGACCGTGGTTCGACGTCGTGGTGTGACGTCGCTGCGGGACGTCGCGGTGTGACGTCATGGTGTGACGTCGTGGTGTGACATCGGCTTTGGCTGTACGTGCGTACAGGGCCTGTACGCACGCGCAAGCCCTGTGCACGCGTACAGGCCGGTGCGCGTGAACAGGCTGTGTGGCGCGCGCTGTTGACCTCGACCGCGCTTCGGGTTCGACCATGGTGGCTATCGGCGCACCGCGGGGGTGCGCGACGAGAGGTTCCGCCGTGTTCGTACGGCTCGCCGCCCTTCCCGGCCCGGCCCGGTGCGGGCGCCGTCCTGGCCGGCGTCCGGCGCGCCGGGACGCCCCAGCGCCGGCGCTCGGCGGTCGAGGCGATCGGCCGGGCCTGGACGAGCCGGGAGTGGCCGCACGCCGGGCCGGGCGGGGGACGGGATCGATTGGCGGACCGAGGAGTGGGTGTGGGTCCGGGCGTTCCCGGGGGTGCTGAGCAGCACGGTGACGCGGCACACCCCCGCGATCGGCCTCGGCGCCGGATGAGGTCCGGACGCGTGGGCGACCGGCGCGGAGGCAGGGCGGTCACCCGCGAAACGTTACAGCTCCGGACCGGAGGAAGCCTCTACGCGTGTCGAATTCTGGTCAATCTGACGGCCGTTCGATTCATGGGGGCGGGACGACCTGGGGCGAGGCGGTCGCAAGGTCCGTGAGCCGGGTGGGAGGGGGACGGAAACGTCTACGCTGGACGCGGCCTTGCCCTTCGTACCACTCACGAGGAGATCCGTCAGATGCCCGGAGACCGCCCCTTTCTGCCGCCGGTGCGACTGCTCCCGGACGCCGAGCTGGCGCGCGACGCGCTCGCAGCGCCCCTGTTCTCCCGAGCCGTGCGTCTCGCCCGCTGGGCGGGGCCGGAGACCCGGGTGGGGGCCGGCGGGGAGCTGATCGACGAGCAACTCCCGGACGCCGCCGAGGTGCTCGGGCTCGGCGCCGGGGCGAACGGACTGTCGGAGGGTGACGGCGAGGCGTACGCGAGCGAGGCGTGGCGGGTCGCGGTCGACACCGGACTGGTGACGGTCGAGGACCCGGACGAGCAGGCGCACGGCCGCTCGGACGACGGCGCCGAGGGCCGCGTCACTCCGGGCGAGCAGCTCGGGGTGGTCACCTCGGGCGCGCCGCGGGACATCCTGTCGCTCTGGCTGGACGCCCTGGACGTGGTGTTCGCCGACGCGACCGCGCCGGTCCTGGACGATCTGGCGGCGGCCATCGGCGCGGACGGCGAGATCGACTTCGAGTCGCTCGACTGGGACCCGGACGCGGAGGCGGAGTTCCTGGAGGGCGTCCTCGGCAATCTCTATCTGCTCACCGTCACCGACGGGGGCGGCGCCGAGGGCCCCGTACCGCTGCCCGTGCTCGCCGCGTCGATGATCGTGCCCGACGACATGGGCGAGCCCACCGACGACGTGCTCGAACAGGTGTCGGAGGCGATGATGCAGCTGGATGAGCAGTTCAGGCTGCTGGAGCCGATCGGGCTGGTCTCGTACGTACCGGTGGACGAGGCGCTGATGGTGGAGGACGCCTCGGACGGCACCTTTGACGGCGTCCCGGACGCCGGGTCGCTCTCCGTCGACGAGGAGGACGTCACCCGGTACGGCATGGTCCGGCTGACGCCCCTAGGGCTCTACGGGATCAGGGCCAGGATGCTGGAGGCGGGCGTCGACGCGCCCGTCGTGGGCGAGCTGGCGGACAAGGACGCCCACGCGCTGCTGGACGGTGTCGCGCGCTTCCCCGAGCTGTCCGCCCGCGCCGAGACGGAGCGCTGGCTGGCCGGGCGCGCCCCGGCCGAGGCGGCGCGCGATCTGCTGGCCGCCGCCCGGGGCGCCGACACCGGCGCGCCGCTGCGCCGGCTCCACTGTCAGCAGGCGCTCTCCCTGGTCGGCGCGGAGGCCGGGGCGGCGGTTCGGGAGGTGCTGGACGACGCGGAGCTGGGCGGGCTGGCCCGGGTCTGGCTGGCGGAGCTGGGGGCGTCCGACGTACCGCCGCCGCCCGAGTCGATGATCTTCTGGCTGGCGGTCGACACGATCGCCGCGCAGCTCGACGCGGAGGGCGAGCCCGACGAGCTCCAGGAGCTGGTCGAGGGGCTGGTCGGGCAGCACAGCGGCTTCTTCGAGGCGGCCTGGCGGGTGGACCACCCGGCGACGGCGGAGGTGCTGGAGGCGATGGGCCGGCTGCACCGGGACCGTACGGCGTCCAAGGCCGCGCGGAAGGCCGCGTTCAAGGCACGGTCGCGCGCGGGGGGCTGAGGGGCCCCGGGCAAGGGGGGCCGAGGTGGCTTCGGAGCGTGGTAGCGCAGGTGCGGGACGGGGGACGGGTGTGGGACGAGTGAGGAAACGGGGAAAGTTTTTCGCCACACGTTTCATGCTCCGCGCGGTGGCCCGGGGCCCCGCCGCCGACGCCGTCCGTGCTGTTCGCGTCGCTGTTCCCGCTGTTTTTGTCCGGCCTTATGCGGTTTTGATTCGGGCCTTCGGGGGCGGCCGGGGCGTCGCCGGTAGGGGTGATCCGGGGCCTCTTCGGTTGTCGGGCATGGCGCGGTGGGGCTCCTTGGGCGCATACTCAAAGTAATGACAAAGTCAGCCGGATCCCGGCGCCACCTGCCGTCCAGTCCCTTCAACCGCCAGGCCCCGGCCTCACCCCCGCCCGAGCAGTTCGATGTGGGGGACCGTGTCTCCCACGATCAGTTCGGGTTGGGAAGAGTCATCGGAGTCGAGGGCGAACATGCTGTGCTCATCGATTTCTCGGGGCGACAGGGGAGGATCCTGAGCCCCTTCTCCAAACTCACCAAGCTCTGAAGCCAGTCCGGAGCTTGCCGGTCCGGATTCCGCCGGCACCGAGCCTGGAGACGAGCCCCTGGCTCCGCCGCGGATTATTCAGGACCTGCGGCGGCCAGGGGCTTCGTGCTGTCCGGAGCGGTACAGCCGTCCGTCCGTACCCGTGCGACTCTCCGGGTCAGAGCGCCTTGGCCGCGGGCTTCACCATGCCGCGTACCGTACGGGACTTGACGAACTCGCCGAGGGCGGTCATCTCCCACTCTCCGGAGAACTGGCGGATCAGCTTCGCCATCATCACGCCCGTCTGCGCCTCCGTGCTCGTCAGGTCGAAGCGGACCAGCTCCTCGCCGGTCGAGGCGTCCAGCAGCCGGCAGTACGCCTTGGAGACCTCGGTGAACTTCTGCCCGGAGAAGGAGTTGACCGTGAAGACCAGGCCCGACGCCTCGGCGGGGATCCGGCCGAGGTCCACGACGATGACTTCGTCGTCGCCCGCGCCGTCGCCCGTGAGGTTGTCGCCGGAGTGCTTGATCGCTCCGTTGAGGATCGAGAGCTTGCCGAAGTAGCAGCTGTCCAGATGGTCGCGGCGGGGGCCGTAGGCGATCACGGAGGCGTCGAGGTCGATGTCCTTGCCCCGGTACGCGGGCTCCCAGCCGAGGCCCATCTTGACCTGGGAGAGCAGCGGGCGGCCGCCCTTGACCAGGGACACGGTCTGGTTCTTCTGGAGGCTGACCCGGCCCTTGTCCAGGTTGATCTTCCCGCTGCCGGGCGCGGCCACCGGGGCGGCCGGGACCGGAGGCGCGGCGACCGGGGCGGCGACCGGCGCGGCGACCGGGGCCGGGGCGGGCTCCTCGACCGAGACGCCGAAGTCGGTGGCGATCCCGGCCAGCCCGTTGGCGTACCCCTGGCCGACCGCGCGGGCCTTCCACGCTCCGTTGCGCAGATAGATCTCCACGATCACCAGCGCGGTCTCGTCCCCGAGCCGGGGCGGGGCGAAGGTGGCCAGCGTGGCGCCGGTGGCCGCGTCACGGATGGTGGCGGTGGGCTCGACGCCCTGGAAGGTCTGGCCCGCGGCGTCCGGGCTCGCGGTGACGACGATCTTCTCGATGCCGGCGGGCACGGCGGCGGTGTCGACGACGATCGCGTCGGGCGCGGTGCCCCCGCCCGAGCGGTAGCTCACGCCGGGGCCCGACGGCTGGTTGTAGAAGATGAAGTCGTCGTCTGAGCGCACCTTGCCGTCGGCGGTGAGCAGCAGGCCCGATACGTCGAGCCGCACGGGGGCGGCGACGTCCACCGCGACATGGGCGGTGGAGAGGGGGATGTTCGAGCCGGGGGTCATAGCTGTCATGCCGCGTGAACGAACGACCCGGCTTTGCCGTTCCCTTACCCGGCGGATCGCGTCCGTCTTGTGTTGGTATGACCGGACGGGTCAGTGCGCCCAGCGCGGCGGATCGGTGGTGAAGGCGCCGCCCAGGCAAGCGTGGGCCGGGTTCCGGGGGTCCAGCTCGCCCTGTTCCGCGATGAGCTTCTCCGCGTACGGCTCGGAGTCGTCGCGCGGGTCGTACCCGAGTGCCCGCGCGGTCGTCAGGTCCCACCACAGGCGGGTGTTGGCGGAGGAGCCGTAGACGACGCTGTGGCCGACCTCGTCGGCGGTGAGCGCCGCGTGCAGCAGCCGGGCGCAGTCGTCGGGGCTCAGCCAGATGGAGAGCATCCGCACCGAGCTGGGTTCGGCGAAGCAGGAGCCGATCCGTACGGAGACGGTCTCCATGCCGTACTTGTCCCAGTAGAACTGGGCGAGGTCCTCCCCGAAGGACTTGGACAGCCCGTAGAACGTGTCGGGGCGGTGCGGGGTGGTGACCGGGATCAGCGGATCGTCGCCCTGCGGGCGCGGGGTGAAGCCCACCGCGTGGTTGCTGGAGGCGAAGACCGTACGGCGTACGCCTTCCGCGCGGGCGGCCTCGTAGAGGTTGTACGTCCCCTCGATATTGGCCCGGAGGATCTTGTCGAAGGACGCTTCCAGGGAGATCCCCGCGAGATGGATGATCGCGTCGACCCCGCGCACGGCCTCGCGCAGCGCCTCCTTGTCGGCCAGATCGGCCGCGATGGAGCCGGGCGCGTCCTCGATGGGGGTGGCGTCGAAGAGCCGCAGCTCGTAGCCGTACGCGGGCAGCAGGCCGCGCATCAGGGTGCCGAGACCGCCTGCGGCGCCGGTGAGCAGGACGGTGCGGGGTGCGGGCATGAGGGAATCTCCTCGACGGCTCGGGTCTCGACGGCTCGGGTGCGGACGGCTCGGGGTCCGGCGGTCCGGGGGTCGGCGGGTCCGGGTTCCAGCGGTCCCGGCCGGATTCGATGTCCGGGGGCCGGATCTGACGTGTAGGCGTAGACGCGTATATGCGTAGACGAAATTCACATGCGTGGACAAGGTAGGGAGTGCGGCGGACCGCCGTCAAGTGTCACCCGGAGGGGGTGGGTCCGTCCTTGAGTCGCGGTTTCCCGTCTTGACCGGTGCGGAGGGGCTGGCCTAGCGTGATGGCGTTCAGAAATATGGACGCCGATCATAGTTGTGCACGAAGGCCGCAGGGGTGGTCGCACAGGGTGGTCGGTGGAACACCCCGACCCGCCCGCCGTCCGCACCTGCCAGGGAGCGCCCCGTGACCTCAGCCCCGCTCGCCGCCCGCCTCACCCATGTCGCCGGGCCGCTGTTCTTCCCCGTCACCGCGTACGGACCCGACGGCGGACTCGACCTCGACGCCTTCCGCGAGCACGTCCGGAACGGCATCGAGGCGGGCGCCGCCGCCGTCTTCGCCTGCTGCGGTACGGGCGAGTTCCACGCCCTGACCCCGGAGGAGTTCCGCGCCTGCGTCGCCGCCGCCGTCGAGGAGACTGCGGGCCGGGTCCCCGTCGTGGCGGGCACCGGTTACGGCACGGCGCCGGCGATCCAGTACGCGCGGATCGCGGAGGAGGCGGGCGCGGACGGACTGCTCGCCATGCCGCCGTACCTGGTCGTCGCCGACCAGGCGGGGCTGCTGCGCCACTACACGGCGCTGGCCGGGGCGACCTCTTTGGAGACCATCGTTTATCAACGTGACAACGCGATCTTCACCCCCGAGACCGTCGTCGCAATGGCCGGAGTTGACGGCATCGTCGGCCTCAAGGACGGCGCCGGCGACCTCGAACTGATGCAGCGCATCGTCAGCGCCGTACGCACCGCCCACCCCGGCCGGGACTTCCTGTACTTCAACGGCCTGCCCACCGCCGAGCTCACCGGCCTCGCCTACCGGGGCATCGGCGTCACCCTCTACTCCTCCGCCGTCTTCTGCTTCGCCCCCGAGATCGCCCTCGCCTTCCACCGGGCCCTGGCCACCGGCGACGACGCGACCACGAGCCGCCTCCTGGACGGCTTCTTCCGCCCGCTGGTAGAACTGCGCTCCAAGGGGCGCGGATACGCCGTCGCGCTGGTCAAGGCGGGCGTCAGGATGCGCGGCCTCGATGTCGGTGAGGTGCGCCCGCCGCTCAGCGAGCCGCTCCCCGCGCACCTCAAGGAGCTGACCGGGATCATCGAGCGGGGATACGCCCTGCTGGAGGCCGGTACGGCCGACGCGACGGAGGGCGAGAGCGCGTGAAGACCTCCACCTTCGTCTATCCCTGGGACATCGTCGGGGACCCGGACGCCGCGGCCAGGATCGCGGACCTCGGCGTCCAACAGGTCACCCTCGCCGCCGCCTACCACTCCACCCGCGCCCTGACCCCGCGCCACCCGCGCCACCGCGTCGTCACCGCCGAGTACGCCTCCGTGCTCTACCCGCCGGACGCCGCGCGCTGGGCCCGCCACGAGCTGAAGCCGTACACGCCCGGCGGCTGGGCCTCCGGCGACGCCTACGGCGAGGCGGCCGAGGCGCTCGCCGCCGCCGGTCTCGACGTACACAGCTGGGTGATCCTCGCGCACAGCTCCCGTCTCGGCGCCGAGCACCCCGGCACCTCCGTGGTCAACGCCTACGGCGACCGCTACCCCTGGGCGCCCTGCATCGCCCGGCCCGAGGTCGCCGCGTATCTGACCGAACTGGCGGCCGAGGCCGCCGTACGGCCGGGGGCGGGCGGCACCGAGCTGGAGTCGTGCGGCTGGTACGGATTCGGGCATCTGCACGCCCATGACAAGACGGCGGGCATCGCGCTCGGCGACGCGGCGCAGTATCTGATGGCGCTCTGCTTCTGCGCCGTCTGCCGGGAGGGGTACGCGGGACGGGGCGCGGACCCCGGCGAACTGGCCGCCGCAGTCCGGCGCGCGCTGGAGCCCGTCTGGGCCACCGGCTCCACCGACACGGGCCGGCCCGCCGTCGAGAAGCTCCTCGGCGCGGACCTCGCCGCGCTCACCTTCGCGTGGCGGGGCACGGTGGCCCGTACGTTCCAGGAGTCGGCCGTCGCCGCCGTACGCGCGGCAGCGGCCCCCGGGTTCCAGGTGCTGCTGCACGCCGACCCCGTGTCCTACCGTGTCGGGGCCAACGTCGGAGTGGACCCCGCGCACATCCTGGGGATCGCCGACGGGGTCGTCCTGCCCTGTTCGGGAGGGGCCGCCCGGGACGTACTGCCGCCCTTCGCCGGACACCGGACCGGAACCTCCGTGCTGGCCGCCAACTTCGGGGTCGTCGGCGGAATGGGCGGTGACCCGGCGGGCCTCGCGCGGAACGCGGCACGGGCCGCCGAGTACGGCGCGACCGAACTGCGGCTCTACCACGCGGGACTGGCCTCGGACGCGGACCTGGCGGCCGTCAGGGCGGCGCTGCCGGGGATCGGGCGCCTCTGATCCGGTACGTCGGGGGCGGCCCCGGGGCGCCGCCCCCGACGCCTACTTCAGCGCCGCCGCCATCATCTTCTGCGCGACCGGCGCCGCCAGACCGTTGCCGCTGACCTCCGAACGCGCCGCGCCCGAGTCCTCGACGACGACCGCGACCGCCACCTCCCGGCCGCTGGACGCCTGCTTCGCGTACGAGGTGAACCAGGCGTACGGCGTCCCGTCGTTGTCCACGCCGTGCTGCGCGGTGCCCGTCTTGCCGCCGACCTCGGCGCCGTCGACCCGGGCGTTGGTCCCCGTACCGTCCTCGACCACCGTCACCATCGCGCTGCGCAGCTGCTCCGCCGTCGAGGAGGAGACGATCCGGGTGGTGTCCCCGTCCTTGTACGACTGGAGGGTGTCGCCATTGGCGTCCACCGTCTTCGACACCATGTGCGGCGCCGCCAGCAGCCCGTCGTCGGCCAGCGCCGCCGAGACCATCGCCATCTGGAGCGGGGTCGCGGTCACATCGAACTGGCCGATCCCCGACAGCGCGGTCTGTGCCCGGTCCATCCCGGCCGGGTACACGCTCTTCGCGGCCCGCACCGGGACGTCCTGGGTGGTGTCGTCGAACCCGAACTTCTCGGCCATCGCCCGGACCTTGTCCTGCCCGAGCCGGACGGCCATCTTCGCGAAGACGGTGTTGCAGGAGTAGCGCAGCGCGGTACGGATCGTGGCGTTCTCGCAGGGCGCGGAGGTGTTCTCGTTGCCCAGGACCGTGGTGGTGCCCGGCAGGGTGTACGGGTCGGGGCTGTCGGTCCTCTCGTCGACCGAGGCGTAGAGCCCGTCCTCCAGCGCCGCCGCCGCGACGACCAGCTTGAACGTGGACCCGGGCGGCAGCGGCCGGCGCAGCGCGCGGTTGACCATCGGCTGGTCCGTGTCCTCGGTGAGCCGCTTCCAGGCGGCGCCGTCCGTCGTCCCGGCGATCTTCGAGGGGTCGTACGAGGGCGTGCTGACCACCGCGAGGATCCGGCCGGTCTTCGGGTCGATCGCGACGGCCGCGCCTTTCTTGGCGCCGAGCGCCGCGTAACCGGCCTTCTGGACCGCCGGGTCGATCGTCGTCAGTACGTCGCCGGGTGTGGCCCGCTCGCCGGTGAGCAGGTCGAGGGGGCTCCCCAGCCGGCTGTCCGTCCCGTCGAGCACATCCGCGAAGATGCCCTCCAGCTGGGTCGAGCCGTACACCTGCGAGCTGAAACCGGTGACGGGCGCGTACAGGGCGCCCTCGGTGTACGTCCGCGCATAGGCCAGATCGCCGCCCGTCGTCCTCCGCGATCCGGTGACCGGCGAACCGGCCACGATGATGTCGCCCTGCGGCCGCGCGTACTGCTCGATGGCGTGCCGCCGGTTGTACGTGTCGTCGGCGAGGGCCTTGGCCTCGTATGCCTGCAACCAGGTCGCCCGCAGCATGAGGGCGAGGACCATGAGCAGACAGAGGACCGCTGTGTGTCTGATCGTCTTGTTCATCCCGTACGAGGGACGAGCCGGATCGGGGGTGGCGTTCCCGTTTTGCCGGTCTTCTCAGCAATTCTTCATCTTGTCGGCCCGGCGACTGGCAGGTCTCAGAGCCTGCGGGTGGCCAGCAGCAGTCGCTCGCGGGCGTCGAACAGCGCGTCCTTGACCAGCTGCTCGTGCCCGGTGGTGAGCCTGGCCACCGGCACCGAGCAGCTGATCGCGTCGCGCGCCGGGGTCCGGTAGGGGATGGCGACGCCGAAGCAGCGCAGCCCGAGGGTGTTCTCCTCGCGGTCCACGGCGTACCCCTGCTCACGGATGGCGGCCAGCTCCTCGATGAGCCGCTCGCGGTCCGTGATGGTGTGCTCGGTCAGCGCGGGCAGCTCGGCGGGGAACATCGCCCGCACCTGCTCGTCGCTGTGCGTGGCGAGCAGCGCCTTGCCGAGCGAGGTGGAGTGGGCGGGCAGCCGGCGGCCGACCCGGGTGAAGGGGCGCAGATAGTGCGGGGACTGGCGAGTGGCGAGATAGACGACGTTCGTGCCGTCGAGCCGCGCCAGGTGGATGGTCTCGCTGGTGTCGTCGGAGAGCCGGTCCAGGGTGGGACGGGCGGCGGCGACGACCTCGTCGCCGTCGATGTACGAGGTGCCGACCAGCAGGGCCCGCACCCCGATGCCGTACCGGGTGCCGGTCGCGTCCGTCTCCACCCAGCCCAGTTCGACCAGGGTGCGCAGCAGCATGTAGAGGCTGGACTTGGGGTAGCCGACGGCCTCCTGGACGGTGGCGAGGGAGTGCATGCCGGGGCGTCCGGCGAAGTACTCGAGAAGCTCCACGGTCCGCACCGCGGACTTGACCTGCGCCCCACCGGTTTCCGCAGCAGACATCGTCGCTCGCCCCAATCCCGCACACTCGTCCTGCCTGTTCGGCCCGGTCGGCCGACCGCTCTTGACCACGCGGAACGCGCGGAAATAGAGTCCGTACAGGTTCATTATCAGGAATTTTGTTCAGAATACCGAACAACCCTGAGGCCGGACGTACCTCGAACCGGGCCTGTAGACGGCCGGACGCACATGGAAGGAAGCCGCGGTGGCAGCAGCACCAGTCTGGAGTGTCGACCCCCGAACGGGGAAGCCACGGGAGCAGGTCGCCCACGAGGCCACGGCCGAGGAGGTCGACCGCGCGGTCCGGGGCGCGTACGCCGCCCGCGGCGCGCTCGCCGACCGCACCACGCGCGCCGCGCTGCTGCGTACCGCCGCCGACCTCCTCGACGAGGCGGGCGAGCACGTCATCGAGGCCGCCGACGCGGAGACCGCGCTCGGCCCCGTCCGGCTCACCGGGGAGCTCGCCCGCACCACCGCCCAGCTGCGGGCCTTCGCGGAGGTCGTCGACGAGGGCGCGTTCCTCGACATCCGGATCGACCACGCCGACGGCGACCGCACCCCGCCCTGGCCCGATCTGCGCCGCTACAAGGTGCCGCTCGGCGTCGTCGCCGTCTACGCCGCGAGCAACTTCCCGCTCGCCTTCTCCGTACCGGGCGGCGACACCGCGAGCGCGCTCGCGGCCGGCTGCCCCGTCGTCGTCAAGGCGCACCCCGACCACCCCGCCACCTCCGAGCTGTGCGCCTCCGTGCTGCGCCGGGCCGCCGCCGAGGTCGGTCTCGACGAGAACGTCGTGACCCTGGTGCACGGCTTCGAGGCGGGCGTCGAGCTGGTCGGGCACCCGCTGGTCGCCGCCGCCGGCTTCACCGGTTCGGTACGGGGCGGGCGCGCCCTGTTCGACGCGGCGTCGTCCCGCCCCCGGCCCATCCCCTTCCACGGCGAGCTGGGTTCGCTCAACCCCGTCGTGGTCACCGAGGCCGCCGCCGCCTCGCGCGCCGAGGAGATCGGCGCGGGCCTGGCCGGCTCGATGACCCTGGGCGTCGGGCAGTTCTGCACCAAGCCCGGCTTCGTCCTGGCCCCGGCCGGTGAGCCCGGCGACCGGCTGCTCAAGACCCTGACCAGCGCCGTCAGCGAGACCGAGCCCGGCGTGATGCTCGACCACCGGATGCGGGACGCGTTCGTGGCGGGCGTCGGCGAGCGGGCCGCGCTCCCCGGCGTCGACGCCCCGATCACCCCCGGCGCGGGCGGCGAACACACCGTCAGCGCGGGATTCCTGACCGTGCCCGCCGCGCTGCTGGCCGCCGAGGGCCCGCACGACCTCCTGCTGGAGGAGTGCTTCGGCCCGGTGACGGTCGTCGCGCGGTACGCCTCGACCGACGAGATCACCGCCGTGCTCTCCCGGCTCCCCGGCAACCTCACCGCCACCCTCCAGCTCGCGGACGAGGAGGCCGACGCCACCGTGCCCGGCGCCGCCGAACTGCTCGCCGAGCTGACCCCACTGGCCGGCCGTGTCCTGGTCAACGGCTGGCCGACCGGTGTCGCGGTCGCCCCCGCGCAGCAGCACGGCGGCCCGTACCCGGCGACGACCTCCACCTCCACCTCGGTCGGTGCCACGGCGATCGAGCGCTGGCTGCGCCCGGTCTCGTACCAGTCCACCCCGGTCGGACTGCTCCCGCCGGAGCTGCGCGACGACAACCCGCAGGACCTGCCCCGCCGCGTCGACGGCCGCCCCGAGAACTGAGGGACGGTCATGACGGACGACCTGGGGTCCTCGGGGTCCTTGGGGCTCGCCCTCCCCGAACTGCCCTTCTCTCTGCGGCCTCTGGGCCCCGAGGGGAGCTGGCGGTACGGGGACGGCGTGCTCACCGGCCGGGCGGGCGCCCGGCAGGACCGTTTCGTCCCGCCGTCGGAGGAGTCCCTGACCCTCTCCTCCGACGCGCCCCGGCTCCTCGGCACGCCGAAGGGCGACTTCCAGCTGATCGCCCGCGTCGCGGTCGGCTTCGCCGGCGCCTACGACGCGGGTGTCCTCTGCCTGGAGGCCGCCGAGGACCAGTGGGCCAAGCTCTGTCTGGAGCTGTCCCCGGACCGCCCCACCGTCTGCACGGTGGTCACCCGGGGCCACTCCGACGACGCCAACTCCTATGAGGTGGACGGCGACAGCCACTGGCTGCGGATCAGCCGTACCGGCAGGGCGTTCGCGTTCCACGCCTCGGCGGACGGCGTACGGTGGACCTTCGTCCGCTTCTTCGCCCTCGGCACCGCCGAGGAGGCCGCGTCCGCGCGCGTCGGCTTCCTGGCGCAGGCGCCGGTGGGTGAGGGGTGCGCGGTGACGTTCGACCGGATCGCCTTCCGTGAGGAGGGCGTCGCGGAGCTGCGCGACGGCAGCTGACCGGCGGGCCGCGGCGGCCAGGAGCCGAAGGGGGGAGGCGCGGAGGGACATGCCGCGCCTCCCCCCTTCTCCGTGTACGGGACCGCTGGGTACGGCCCTCCTCCGGGTACGGGACCGCCGTGTCCGGAACCGCCCCGCCGCCCCGGGCCGTCCGTACCGGCGTGATCAGAACCGCCGTCCCGGCCGACCTCGACGCCATCGCCGCCCTCCACGCCGAGGCCCGCGCCACCTACTACCGGGGCCACCTCCCCGAGGACGCGTTCAACGGCCCCGCCGAACGCGCCCGCACCCGCGAAGGCTGGTCGCGGGCCCTGCGCACCGAGGGCGACCCGTACGCGGCCGTGCTCTGCGCCGAGGAGCCGGGCGCGCTGACCGGCGTGGCCGCGTACCGCCGGATCGAGGGCGTCACCACCCTCACCCAGCTCCATGTCGCCCCCGCCCGCTGGCGCCACGGCACCGGCACCGCGCTCCTCGACGCCTGTGTCACCGCCTGGCGGCGCGCCGGGGTCGAGGTCGCGCGGCTGGAGGTCTTCGCCCCCAACTCCCGTGCCCAGTCCTTCTATGGGCGCCACGGCTGGCGGCCAGACCCGGACAATCCTCGCCATGGCGCACATAAGGTGCTGCGGTTCGTGGTGCCGGATTCCCCTGGTGGGCCGATGGCTTGAAAGCGAAATCGAACTTAGCTTAGGCTTACCTAAGATTCGATCTATCGTGGTCCGTCGGGCCCGCCCCGTCCGGATCGCGTGTCAGCGCTGCCCACGACCCATGAAGGACCCTCATGTCACCCTGGTTCACCCGCGCACGCCGCCGGACGCTCGCCGTATCGGCGGCGGCCGCCGCGCTCACGCTCGCCCTCGGCGGCTGCTCGTCGGGCGGGACGGAGTCCACCGGGTCCGCGTCGAAGGAGACGGCGGTCGCGAGCGGCGGAGCGTTCCCGGTCAGCATCAGGAGCGCGCTCGGCACGGCGAAGATAACCGAGCAGCCGGAGCGCGTCGTCACCCTGGGACAGGGCTCCGCCGAGACCGCCATCGCGCTCGGCCACATCCCGGTGGGCATCGAGAGCTACGAGTGGGGCAGCGACAAGACCGGCTATCTGCCGTGGATCCACGAGGCGGTGACCGAGGACGGCGGCACCCTGCCCCAGCAGTTCAAGGGCGGGGAGGACATCGACTTCGAGGCCATCACCGCACTCGAACCCGATGTGATCCTCGCGCCCTGGTCCGGCATCACCCAGGAGCAGTACGACATCCTGGCGGACATCGCGCCGACCGTGGCCTACCCCGAACTGGCCTGGTCCACGGAGTGGAGCGAGCAGATCGGCCTCATCGCCAAGGCGCTCGGCGAGCCCGCCGAGGCGAAGACGCTGACCGCGACGATCAAGAAGCAGCTCGCCGACGCAGCCGCGACCCGCCCGACGTACCAGGGCGTCTCGTTCTCGTACGTCTATACGACGGGCCCCGGCACCCTCGGGGTGTTCCTGCCGGACGAACAGCGCGTCGAGATGGTCAGCTCGCTGGGGCTCACCCCCGACCCGGTCGTGAAGACGTTCAAGGAGACCGAGGGCACCGCCTCCGCGATCATCGGCCTGGAGAACGGCGAGAAGCTCAAGAACAGCGATCTGCTCTTCACGTTCTACAGCGACGCGAAGTCCCGCGAGGAGATCGAGGCGCAGAAGCTGTACGGCGAGATCCCGGCCGTCAAGCGCGGTTCCGTCGTCGCGGGCACCGACAACTCCTTCGTCACGGCGTCCTCGATCATCAACCCGCTCACCGTTCCCTGGGTCATCGACCGCTATCTGCCGCTGATCGACAAGGCCGTCGCCACCCTCGACAAGTGAGGCGTGGCAGAACCGGATGACCACCACCGCGTACGCCCGGCCGGGCGGCCCCCGCACCTCGCGCGCGGGGGCCGCCCGGCTGACGGCCGGCCTGCTCGCCGCGCCGGCCGTGCTCGCGCTCGCCGTGGCCGCGAGCGTGATGTTCGGCAGCAGGAACACCTCCTTCGGGGACGTCGTGGACGTCCTCTCCGGCACCGCCGACCCGTATGTCACCACCGTCGTCGAGAGCCGCTACCCGAGGACCGCGCTCGGGCTGCTCGCCGGACTCGCTCTCGCTGTCGCCGGAACGCTGATGCAGGGCGTCACCCGTAACCCCCTCGCCGACCCCGGCCTGCTCGGCATCAACGCGGGCGCGTCCGCGAGCGTCGTCGCCGCGACGGCCTTCCTGGGCGTGTCGGGCTCGACGGCCACCATGGGGTGGGCGCTGCCGGGCGCGCTGCTCGCCGGGCTGCTCGTCCACGCCATCGGATCGGCCGGGGCGAGCGCGGGTCCGGTCCGGCTCGTCCTCGCGGGGGCGGTCCTCTCGGCGGTGCTGATGGCGTTCATCCAGGCGGTGACGCTGAGCCGGCCGAAGGTCTTCGACAGCTACCGCTACTGGGTGGTCGGCGCGCTCGGTGGCCGGGACTTCGACGTCCTGTGGGCGGTCCTGCCGTTCGCCGCCGCCGGGTTCGTCATCGCCCTGCTGCTGGGGCCCGGCCTCAACGCGCTCGCGCTCGGCGAGGACTCCGCCACCTCGCTCGGCGCCCACCCGGCGCTCGTCCGGGGCGGCGGGCTCGTCGCGGCGACCCTGCTGAGCGCGGCGGCGACGGCGGCGGTCGGGCCGATCGCCTTCGTCGGGCTGGCCGTGCCGCATGTCGTACGGGCGCTGGTGGGCGTCGACTTCCGCGTACAGATCGCGTTCTCGGCCCTCGCGGGGCCCGCGCTGCTGCTGGCGGCGGACGTGGTGGGGCGGACCGTACTGCGCCCGCAGGAGCTGATGGTGGGTGTGGTGACCGCGTTCGCCGGAGCGCCCGCGCTGCTCTTCGCCGTACGCCGGATGAGGGGGAACGCACGATGACGCGCACACCGGCGCACACCACCACCAGCATCACCACCACCACGGCCGGACCACGCGGTTTCCTGACCATCGGGCACACGGTGGCGCTGCCCGTCCGGCGGAGGTCCGTCGTCGTCGCGCTGGTCACCGTGGCGCTGATCCTGCCGGCCGCCGTCGCCACGCTCACCCTCGGCCGGCTCGGCATCCCGCTCGCCGACCTCCCCGACGCCCTGACGGGCGGCGCGCGCGGTACGAACGCGTTCGTCCTGGAGCGGCTGCGCGGCCCGCGCCTGGCCGTCGGCATCGGCACCGGAGCGGCGCTCGGGCTGTCGGGCGCGCTGTTCCAGTCGGTCACCCGCAACCCGCTCGGCAGCCCGGATGTCATCGGCCTCGGCGCCGGGGCGGGCGCGGGCGCCGCGATCGTCGCCCTGCTCCTGCCCGGCACGGTCCCCGTCCCCGTCGGCGCGCTCGCCGGGGCGCTGCTCGCGATGGCGCTGGTGTACGTGTCGACCGGCAGCGGATTCCGTGACCCCGGGCGGCTGGTCGTCGCCGGTATCGGCGTGGCGGCCATCGCCACGGCGGTCATCCAGTACGTCGTCTACGCCGTCGAGCGCGACAGGGCCGCCGTCCTCACCGCGTACGTCAACGGCAGTCTGGCGGCCCGGGACTGGGACCATGCGGCCACCATCTGGCTGATCCTCCTGGTCGTCGCCCCGCTCACCGTCCTGATCGCGCGCCGTCTCGACATCGGCGAGATGGGCGACGAGATCGCGGCGGGCCTCGGCGCCGAGCCCCGGACCACGAAGACCCTCGCCGTCCTTCTCTCGATCGTCCTGTCCGCCGGGGCGGTCGGCGTCGCGGGCCCCATCGCCTTCATCGCCCTGACCGCCCCCCAGACGGCCAAACGCCTCACCCGCGGCTCGGGCCCCCATCTGACGCTGTCCGCCCTGGTCGGCGCGGTGTCGCTGGTCCTCGCGGATCTCTGCGCCCAGCAGCTGCCCCTCTTCGAGGGCCTGCCGGTCGGGATCTACACGATGGCCATCGGGGGCGTCTACCTCGGCTATCTGCTGATACGGGAGTGGCGCAAGGGCGTCCTGTGACGCAGGCCGGTCCCGGCGCTCCGGCCGCGTGCTTGTTTCGGCGGCCCGGCCGCGCGGAAATCATGCGTCGCCGGGCGGCCGGGCCGGTGGGGCCGGGCCGCCGTCGATCAGCGGATCAGCAGAGCGGAGAAGCAGCGTGGACTACGAGATGCGGGCGGAGTACGCGGACGGGATCTCGCCCAGGGACCCGGACGCCCGGTTCGAGGTGTGGCACATGACGAGGAGCGGCGAGCCGGTCGCGCTGTGCGGGCGGGATCTGGACATGGCGGCGGTCACCCAGTCGGCCGACGCCTGGGGTACGGAGGCCGGGCGGCCGCTGTGCCACGCGTGCGGGGCCCTCTACATCCACCAGGTGCGGTAGCCCGGAGCGGTGGCCGGGAATGAGGGGCCGGATCGGGGCGTTTCCGTAGCGGCGGAGGGTGCCTCCGTGCCGTACGGGACATCGGTGCCGTACGGGTGCTCGTGACTTCGGAGAGAAGCGGACCCATGCGCGTCGAGATCTGGTCGGACATCGCCTGCCCCTGGTGCTACATAGGCAAGGCCCGGTTCGAGAAGGGGCTCGCGGAATTCGCCCACCGGGACGGTGTCGAGGTGGTCCACCGCTCCTTCGAGCTGGACCCGTCCCTGACCGGGGGGAAGACCGGACCGGTGATCGACATGCTGGCGGCCAAGTACGGGCGCAGCCTCGCGGAGGCCCGCTCGATGGAGGAGCACGTCGCCTCCAACGCGCGGTCGGAGGGGCTCGGCTATCTGGTCGACGGGCGTGACTACGGCAGCACCTTCGCCATCCACCGGCTGCTGCACCTGGCCAAAGACCGGGGCCGCCAGAGCGAGCTGCTCGACCTCGTCTACCGGGTGAACTTCGCCGAGGAGCGGTCCGTCTACGACCGGGAGACCCTGGTGGGTCTCGCGGTCGAGGCCGGGCTCGACGAGGCCGAGGCGCGCGGGGTGCTCGACGGCGACACCTACGCCGAGGAGGTACGGGCCGACCAGCGCGAGGCCGCCGCGCTGGGGGCGAACGGGGTGCCGTTCTTCGTCTTCGACCGGCGGATCGGGGTCTCCGGCGGGCAGCCCGCCGAGGTGTTCACCCAGGCGCTGGAGCAGGCGTGGGAGAGCCGTCCGGTCACCACCCTCACCCCGGTCGGGGGAGCGTCGGCCGACGCCGAGGTGTGCGACACGGACGGGTCGTGCGCGGCGCCCGGGGCCGGGGACCGGCCGTAGCGCGCCCCCACGCGTGATTGACCAAGGGGGCCAGGGGTTCCAGGGTGGGCGTATGGAACCCCTGGGAGACGCCGAGTTCGCGCCCGATTCGACCTATCTGAACACCTCCAGCTGCGGTCTGCTGCCCCGGCGGGCCGTCACCGCCGTCCAGGCGCTGGCCGAGGCGAACGCGACCGGGCGGCGCGGGGACGGGGCGGGGAGCTTCGACTCGCTGGCCGCCGCGCGCGCCGCCTTCGGGCGGCTGGCCGGGGTGGCCGCCGAGCGGGTCGCGCTGGGCTGTTCGGTCTCCGTACATGTCGGGCTGATCGCCGCTTCGCTGCCGTCCGGCGCCGAAGTGCTGCTGGCCGAGGGGGAGTTCAGCTCGCTGGTCAGCCCCTTCGCGGTCCGGGGCGATCTCCGGGTGCGGTACGCGCCGCTGGCGGAGCTGGCCGGGGCGGTCCGGCCGGACACCGCGCTGGTGGCGGTCTCCGCCGTACAGTCCGTGGACGGGCGGCTCGCGGATCTGGCCGCCGTACGGGCCGCGGCGGCGGCGCACGGCGCCCGGACGCTGGTGGACGCGAGCCAGTCGGCGGGCTGGCTGCCGCTGGACGCGGGGGCGTACGACTACACCGTCACCGGCGCGTTCAAGTTCCTGATGTGCCCGCGCGGTACGTCCTTCCTCACCGTGACCGAGGAGGCGCAGGAGTCCCTCGTCCCGGTGTACGCGGGCTGGATGGCGGCCGAGGACCCCTTCGCGGCCAACTACGGGCCCGTCGAGCACCTGGCCCGCTCGGCCCGCCGCTTCGACGAGGCGCCGGCCTTCCTCTCGTACCACGGGGCCGAACGCTCCCTCGCGCTCGTCGAGGAGATCGGCGTCGGGACGATCCACGCCCATGACACCGCGCTGGCCGCCCGCTTCCGGGACGGGCTCGTCGCGCTCGGCCACCGGCCCGTGCCGACGCCCGGTGGGTCCGCGATCGTCTCCGTACCGGGGCTGACGCACCGGCAGGACGATCTGCGGCGGGCCGGGGTGTATCTGTCGGTCCGCGCGGGCTATGTGCGGGCCGCCTTCCACCTCTACAACTCCACCGCCGACGTGGACCGGGCGCTGGACGTGCTCGCGGGGTCCTGACCAAGGGGGTCCAGGACGCAGTGGTGGCTGAGGAAGTTGCCCAGCCGGCCCCCGCCCTCGCCGTTCTTGTACGTGTGCGCCACCCCGGTCAGCCGCTCACCGCCCCGGCGCAGCCCGAGCGCCAGCACCGGGGAGGCGAGCCGGGCGTCGGCGGTCGGCAGTTGCGCGGGGAACGTGGCCAGCAGGTCCCAGCGGTCGGAGGCGGCGGAGTCGGCGGTGAACACACCGCCGTCCAGCCGGAGTTCGGCCTTCGTCGGCGGCGAGACAGAGGGCGGTGGCGGTCACCGGCTTGGTGACGGAGGCCAGCGCGTACGCGGTGTCCGGGGTGGCCGGGCGGCCGGTGGCGGTGTCGGCCGTACCGTACGCCCCGGCGAGGACGACCTCGCCGCGCTCGGCCACGGCGACCGAGACGGACGGGCAGCCGTGGCGGGCCAGGACGGGGGCGCAGAGGGCGGCGAGGTCGAGTGGGGGCGCGGAGGGTGTCATACGGGTGGTTCCCCGTTCGGCTCGATACGGACGGGACCGCCGGGGCGTCCGAACTGGCCGGGGCGTCCGGGGACATGGGAAAAAGTTTATCCGGGCGGTTCGGGGAATGGGTTAAAGTCGTTCACGGTTCAATTACTTGACGGGTCGCTCACCGGGCGGCCGGTCTTCGTGACGCCCACGTACGGCTGTTGCCCACACCTCGCTCAGGGAGCCCTTCTTCCATGACCACCGCGTTCGATCCGATCGACCTCTCCGGTACGCAGCTCGCCAACCGCATCGTCCTCGCCCCGATGACCCGCAGCCGTGCCTTCGGTCCGGGCAACTCGCCCACCGACTCGACGGTGGAGTACTACGCGCAGCGCGCCTCCGCCGGTCTGATCGTGACCGAGGGGATCCAGCCCTCGGTGATCGGCCAGGGCTACCCCGACACCCCCGGCCTGCACAGCCAGGAGCAGATAGCCGCCTGGCGCAAGGTCACCGACGCCGTGCACGCCAAGGGCGGCCGGATCGTGGCCCAGCTCATGCACAGCGGCCGGATCGGCCACCCCGACCTGCTGCCCGAGGGTCTGATCCCGGTCGGCGCCTCCGCGGTGGCCGCGCCCGGTCAGGTCTATCTCCACGACGGTCCCAAGGACTTCGTCACCCCGCACGAGCTGACCGCCGACGAGATCCGGGAGACCATCGCGGACTTCGTCTCCGCGGCCCGCAACGCGATCGAGGCAGGCTTCGACGGCGTCGAGGTGCACGGCGCCAACGGCTACCTGATCCACCAGTTCCTGGCGCCCAACACCAACCTGCGCACCGACGAGTGGGGCGGTTCCGTCGAGAACCGGATCCGCTTCGCCGTCGAGGTGACCCGCGCCGTCGTCGCCGAGATCGGCACCGCGCGCACCGGCATCCGGCTCTCCCCGGCCGTCGGCCTCCTCGGCACCGAGGAGCCGGAGCCCGAGCCCACGTACACCGCGCTCGTCCGGGAGCTGGAGCCGCTCGGCCTCGCCTACCTGCACCTGATCGAGAACGACCGCGAGTTCACGCTCGCCCTGCGCGAGCTGTACACCGGTGCCTTCATCCTCAACGCCAAGACCGAGGGCCCCACCAGCCCCGACGAGCTGAAGCTCATCGAGGACGGCACCGCCGACCTGGTCTCCTTCGGCGTCCTCTTCCTCGCCAACCCGGACCTGCCGGCCCGGCTGAAGGCCGGCGGCCCGTACAACACCGCCGACCCGGCCACCTTCTTCGGCGGCGACGACAAGGGCTACACGGACTACCCGGCCCTGGAGGGCTGACGCTCGGTGGGGCCGACCGCCGACGGCCGGCCCCACATATCCGTGGAGGTACGCGTCAGCGCAGCGCCGTACCCAGCGCCGCCAGCGAGGACCGCACCACGTCCGGCGTGGCGTCCGGCCCGTAGTGGTTGACCCGGATCATCCCGGAGGCCAGCGCGCCCCCGCCGGCGATCAGCGGCAGCGCGGGCTCGGCCGCCAGCACCTTCGCCACCAGCTCGGAGGCGTCGATCCCGGCGGGCGTACGGAGCGTCGTGGCCACCGGCGCGGCATGCGCCGCCTCGTGGACGAACGGCTCCAGGCCGAGGCCCAGGGCGAGCGCGCCCGCGCGGGTGGCGGCGGCGGCCTCGACGTGCCGGGCGATCACGGTGTCCAGGCCCGCCGCCTCGATCCGCTCCACACATGCCTCCAGCGCCAGCATCTCCAGCTGCGCGGGGGCGTGCGGCAGCGCCCTGCGGCCCGCGTCGATCCAGCGCTCCTTCCAGTCGAGCAGCGAGAGGTACGAGCGCCGGGGCGCCCGGGGATTGGCCGCGAACCGCTCCCAGGCGCGCGGGCTCACCGACACGGCCGAGACCCCGGCGGGCCCGCCCATGGCCTTCTGCGCGCCGATCACGCACAGGTCGACGCCCCAGGCGTCGGGCAGCAGCGGCTCGGCGGCCACCGAGGCGACGGCGTCCAGCATGAACAGGGCGCCATGGGCCCGTACCACCTCGCCGATCTCCGCGACCGGGTTGGTGTTGCCGGTGGCCGCCTCCGCGTGCACCAGCGAGACGAAGTCGATCGCCGGGCGCTCGGCCAGCGCGCGCTCCACCTGCTCGGCGGTGACGGCGGTGTGGAACGGGACCGCCAGGTCGACGACGTCCGCGCCGCAGTCGCGCAGCCAGTTCCCGAAGGTCTGCCCGTACGGGCCCGTGACGATGTTCAGCGCGGTGGAACCGGGCCCCGCGCCGCCGCGGATACAGCCCTCCAGCGGCAGCAGGGCCTCGCCCTGGGTGATCACGACATCGTTCTCGGTGGCGAGGAGCGTGGCGACCCGGCGCTCGATCGCGGCGAAGTGCGCGGCGCTCAGCGGGTCCAGGTCCAGCAGCGGATGTGTCATGGCGGTGCTCTCTTCGGGCGCTCGGTGGGGCCGGGCGGACAGGGGCGTCCGCTCGGACCGGTGTTCGGGAAACCTTCCCGGTCGAGGGTACTCACGGCCTCGTACAGTGCTGCCCATGAGCGATCACACGGTGCTGCGGGTGAAGGGGCGGGTGCTGGCCGGCCCCGAGGAGGTCAGGGACGAGCTGTGGGTGGTGGACGGCGTGATCACCTACGAGCGCCCGGCCGGCGCGCGCGAGGTCCGTACGGTCGAGGGCTGGGCGCTGCCCGGCCTGGTCGACGCCCACTGCCACGTCGGCCTCGACAGCCATGGCGCGGTCGACGCCGCGACCGCCGAGAAGCAGGCGATCGGCGACCGGGAGGCCGGGGCCCTGCTGCTCAGGGACGCCGGATCGCCCGCCGACACCCGCTGGACGGACGACCGCGACGATCTGCCGAAGATCATCAGGGCGGGCCGCCACATCGCCCGTACCCGCCGCTACATCCGGAACTACGCCCATGAGATCGAGCCGGACGACCTCGTCGCGTACGTCGGCGGGGAGGCCCGGCGTGGCGACGGCTGGGTCAAGCTCGTCGGCGACTGGATCGACCGCGAGGTCGGCGATCTGACCGCCTGCTGGCCGCGCGCCGAGGTCGAGGCGGCCATCGCGGAGGCGCACCGGCTGGGCGCGCGCGTCACGGCGCACTGCTTCGCGGAGGCGGCCCTGCGCGACCTGGTCGAGGCGGGCATCGACTGTGTCGAGCACGCCACCGGACTGACCGAGGACACCATCCCGCTCTTCGCGGAACGCGGCGTCGCGATCGTCCCGACCCTGGTCAACATCGCGACCTTCCCGGCGCTGGCGGCGGGCGGACAGAGCAAGTTCCCGCGCTGGTCCGCGCATCTGAACCGGCTGTACGAACGGCGGTACGACACCGTCCGCGCCGCCTACGACGCGGGCGTCCCCGTCTTCGTCGGTACGGACGCGGGCGGCGGCCTGGCCCACGGCCTGGTCGCCGCCGAGGTCGAGGAGCTGACCAGGGCGGGTATCCCGCCGCTCGCCGCCCTCTCCGCGACCACCTGGGGCGCGCGGCGCTGGCTGGGCCGTCCGGCGCTGGAGGAGGGCGCGCCGGGGGACCTCGTGGTGTACGACGAGGATCCGCGCGCGGACGTACGGGTGCTGGCGGCGCCTCGGCGGATCGTGCTGAACGGGCTGATCGTCGGCTGAGGGCCTGTTGCCCGGTCGGCGATGCGGGGGAGGGGCGTCAGGTTGACGCCCGGTGTGCTCCTCGTACCGGCTCGTACCCCCCTCGTGCCCTTCTGGCTCCGCCATCCGTGGGACTGAGCAGAACTCATGTGGCACAAGAATCGAATATGACGCCGAAAACCCCACTTTAGAGTGAACTCACTTCAGGTGCTCGCTTGTTCACTCTAAGTGCGTAAGGATTCCGGTGTCCCAGTCGCCGCTGCCCACGTGTCCCCGTGGGCAGCGTGGTGACGCCATATCTCTGTGGGGGTTCCACATTTTGAACAGCAACACCTTCCGCATGCCCGCACGCCGCTGCGCCGCCGTCGTGGCGGCCGCCACGCTGACGGCGGGGCCGGTGCTCCTCGCCGCCCCGGCGCAGGCCACCGACGGCGCGGGCGGGGGAAAGAGCGGGGGACGGGCGAGCGCGGTCGTGCTGAGCGTCGGCCTCGACGTGGCCCTGCTCAACAAGAGCGTCAACCTGCCGCTCAAGGCCGCGCTCAACGAGGTCCAGGCGCCCGAGAGCGCGGCGAAGACGGCGCTGAGCGCCCAGCTGGACGGCGTCGACCAGGGCAAGCCCTTCAGCCTGCTCCGCGCCGACGTGGCCACCGCCAGGGCGACGGCCGACGAGCGGAAGGCCGAGGGGTACACCCACCTGGCCCACGCCGCGGTGCATGTGCCCGGACTGCCGCTGCTCTCGCTCATCGAGATCCAGGAGGTGACCTCCAAGGCGGTCTGCGCGGCGGGCGCGCAGCCGGTCGCGGAGTCGAACCTGCTCGGTCCGGTGACCGTGCTCGGCAAGAAGGTCACGCTCTCGGCGGGCGGTACGACCCGTGTCGAGGTGCCCGGTGTGGGCGAGGTCTCGCTCGAACTGTCCAAGACGCACACCACGTCCCGTACGGCGGCCGCCGCCGCGCTCGAACTCGCGGTGTCCATCAATCCGCTGAAGCTGAACGTCGCCGAGGTCGAGGGCACCGTCACCCTCGCGGGGGCCACCTGTGAGTCCCCGAAGACTCCGGAGGCGGAGCAGCCGGAGAAGCCGGAAGGGGAGCAGCCGGGCGGGGAGCAGCCGGAGCCGGAGAAGCCCGTGGACGGCGGGCCCGGTACGGACAAGCCGGCCGAGAAGCCCGCCGAGAAGCCCGT
Organism: Streptomyces sp. NPDC088554; assembly: GCF_044752945.1. Lineage (NCBI taxonomy): Bacteria > Bacillati > Actinomycetota > Actinomycetes > Kitasatosporales > Streptomycetaceae > Streptomyces > Streptomyces sp. NPDC088554. Next base: position 197,400 of record NZ_JBIVMF010000008.1, read on the forward strand.
GGCCCAGTCCGGCGGCGGCGGGGGCGAGGCCGGGACCACGGGGGAGCTGAAGGCCCAGTCCGCCGGTGACCCCGTCGAGGCCCATCTCGCGGAGACCGGGGCCGGCTCCACGACGCCCTATCTGGTGGGCGGCGCGGCGGCCCTGCTGGCGGTGGGCGGCGGCGCGATGTTCCTGGCCAGGTCCCGGGCCAGGCGCGCCAACTGAGCAGCTGATCGGCCGGGATGAAAAGTGAGCGGTGCTCCGTCACCGGAGCGCCGCTCTCCTCGCCGCGGCCGCGTGTCCTCAGCCCCCGGCCGCCGTCAGCGCCTGGTCCAGCGCCTGGAGGAAACGATTGGTCGTGGTCCGGTCGCGGACCGCCAGCCGCAGCCACTGCGGGCCGAGCCCGGGGAAGGTGTCCCCCCTGCGGACCGCGAACCCCAGGGTGCGCAGCCGGGCCCGTACGGTATCGGCGCGGTCCATCCGTACCAGCACGAAGGGGCCCTCGGCCGTCTCCACCGCCCGCACCTCGTCGAACTCCGCCAGTCCGGCCAGCAGATGCGCCCGCTCCACGGCCGTCCGGCACGCGGCCTGCTCCGCCTCCACCAGCGCGGCGGGCGACATGCACGCCTCCGCCGCCGCCAACGCGGGCGTCGAGACCGGCCACAGCGGCTGCGCGCGCTCCAGCAGCGCGACCGTTTCGGGCTCGGCCAGTACGTACCCGATCCGCAGGCCCGCGAGCCCCCAGGTCTTGGTGAGGCTGCGCAGGACGACGAGGCCCGGCAGCTCCGTACACCCCGCCAGCGCCTCGGGCTCGCCCGGCACCGCGTCCATGAACGCCTCGTCGACCACCAGCGTCCGCCCCGGCCGGGCGAGCTTGGCGATCGTCCCGGCCGGATGCAGCACCGAGGTCGGGTTGGTCGGATTGCCGACCATCACCAGGTCCGCGTCGTCGGGCACCGCCGCCGGATCGAGCCGGAAGCAGTCCTCCACGTGGAGCAGCACCCGCCGCACTGTGTGCCCCGCGTCCCGCAGGGCCGCCTCGGGCTCGGTGAACTGCGGATGGACGACGACGGGCCGCCGCACCGGCAGCGCGCGGGCGAGGAGAACGAACGCCTCCGCCGCCCCCGCGGTCAGCAGCACCCGCTCCACCGGCAGCCCGTGGCGCTCCGCGACCGCCGCGCGGGCCGCGCGCCCGTCGGGGTAGGCGGCCAGCCCGGCCAGCGAGTCGGCGATGCGCGCGCGCAGCCAGGCCGGGGGCGTACCGGTGCGGACATTGACCGCGAGGTCGATCAGGCCCGCGGTCCCGTCGCGCACCTCCGCGTCGCCGTGATGGCGAAGATCGTGGCGATCAGCGCGCGTAGACATGGTTGTCACCTGGTCGGTCACCATTTATGCGGCCGGGGGCCGGGTACGCGTACGCGCATCCCGCTCTCCCGATGGTCTCGGTGGACTGGACGACACGGGTCACCGGGCTCCTCTCCTGCCACCGGGGTCCCGGGGCTCTTCCGTGCTTTCTACCGTCTGGTAGGACGTGCTTTCTACTGCTTGGTAGGAACATCATGTCCGCACGTGCCGGTTCCACTCCGACTGGCCCCTACACGCCACCGCACAGGTGACCGCCGACGGCCGGTCCCCGGGGGCCGACTTCCGCTTCGGTACGAGCAGCCGCCCGCCCCGCGCGAGCGCGGCGGCCTCCGCGACGGACGGCGTCCCCACGGCGGCCAGCGGCACCCCGGACGGGTTCGGTACGGCGATCCCCGCCAGCAGGGCGGCCGGATATCCCCGTACGGGAACCCCGAGCCGCGCGGCGGCGCCGGTGATCCCCGGCCGGGCGGCGGCGGACTCGACGGTCGCCAGCTCCACCACCCGGGACACCGCGAGCCCCGCCTCCCGCAGGGTCTCCCCGATCAGCGCGAGCACCTCGCCGGTTCCGGCGCCGGGGCGGGCGCCGACCCCCACGACCAGTTCCTGACATGCGCGGTACGGGCCGGATCGGCTATGCAGGGGCGCATGGCGGTCTTCGTCGCGCTCGGCGCGTTCCTCATGACGCTGTTCGGCGGGTGGACGGCGCAGCGCGTCACCGACCGTCGCCATCTCGTGCTGGGCCTGGCCGGTGGGCTGATGCTCGGCGTGGTCGGACTCGACCTGCTGCCGGAGGCGATACACGCGGCGGACGACGAGGTCTTCGGGGTGCCGCAGGCGCTGCTGCTGTTCGTCGGCGGCTTCCTCGTCGCCCATCTGGTGGAACGTCTCCTCGCCGTCCGCCAGGCGGGCACCCCGCACGGCGCGGACACCGGGAGCGGCCGGGTGCCCGAGGTCGGGCTCACCGCGGCCGCCGCCATGGTCGGGCACAGCCTGATGGACGGTATCGCGCTCGGCGCGGCCTTCCAGGTCGGCGGCGGCATGGGCACCGCGGTCGCCCTCGCGGTCATCGCCCACGACTTCGCCGACGGCTTCAACACGTACACACTCACCAGCCTGTACGGCAACAACCGGCGCAAGGCGGTCGCCATGCTGGTCGCGGACGCGGTCGCTCCGGTGGTCGGCGCCGCCTCCACCCAGCTGTTCACCCTCCCGGCGGAGCTGCTCGGCAGCTATCTCGGGTTCTTCGGCGGCGTCCTGCTCTATCTCGCCGCCGCCGAGATCCTCCCCGAGGCGCACCACGACCACCCGGCGCGCTCCACGGTCCTCTGCACGGTGCTGGGGGTGTGCTTCATCTGGCTGGTGATCGGTATCGCCGGCTGACCGCCGGCGCGCCGGGCCGGGGAGCACGAGGCTCCTCACCGCCCGCTCATGTCGCGCACACCGGCCGTTTCGTACCCCGAAGCGCTCTGTCCGTGCCCCGGGCCGCCGCGCTCATGTCGCGCACCGCTCCACCAGCCGCCGCGCCATCTCCGGGGCCGCCGCCCAGTGCGTGTGCAGATAGCTGGCGTGCACCCCCCGCCGTACGAACCCCTCGACGCGCCGCTCCGGGTGGACCAGCCCCCACGCGGGGGTCTCCCCGGCGCCCGGCTCCAGCACCGTCCGGTGGAACTCGTGCCCCCGGACCCGCGTCCCGGCCGCCGCCAGCGCGTTGTCGTCGATCGCCACGGCCTCCCGGTAGCCCAGCGTCAGCCGCCCCGACATGCGCGCGTCGGCGTCGAGCACCCCGCACATCGGCCTGCCGTCCAGGGAGCGCGCCAGATACAGCAGCCCGGCGCACTCGGCGGCCACCGGGGCGCCGGAGCGCGCCAGCGCGGCCACGGCGTCGCGCAGCGGCTCGTTGGCGGACAGCTCGGGGGCGTACACCTCGGGGAAGCCGCCGCCGATCACCAGCCCGCGCGTGCCCTGCGGGAGCTTCTCGTCACGCAGCGGGTCGAAGGGGACGACCTCCGCGCCCGCGGCGGTGAGCAGCTCGGTGTTCTCCGCGTACGAGAAGGTGAACGCGGATCCCGCCGCCACCGCGATCACCGGCCGGGGCCGCCCGGCCACCGGCTCCACGGCCGGCTCCCACGCCACCGTGTCCAGCGGCGGGGCGCTGCGGGCCAGCGCCAGCAGCGCCTCCAGGTCGCATCCGGCGCGGACCCGCCCGGCCAGCTCCCGGGTCGACGCGAGCGCGTCGGCGTGCCGCTCGGCGACCGGCACCAGCCCCAGATGGCGGGAGGGCGCGCTGACCTGTTCGGTACGGCGCAGCACGCCCATGACGGGCACCCCGGACTCGTCCAGCGCCTCGCGCAGGAGCCGTTCGTGCCGGTCGGTGGCGACCTTGTTCAGGATCACCCCGCCGATCCGTACCTCCGGGTCCCAGGAGGCGAAGCCGTGCACCAGCGCCGCCACCGAACGGGACTGCGACGAGGCGTCCACGACCAGCACCACCGGCGCCCGCAGCAGCTTGGACACCTGCGCGGTGGAGGCCAGTTCGCCCTGGCCGGAGGCGCCGTCGTACAGCCCCATCACGCCCTCGACGACCGCGAGGTCCGAGCCCGCCGCGCCGTGCGCGAACAGCGGCCCGATCAGCCCGGGGCCGCACATGTACGCGTCGAGGTTCCGGCCCGGCCTGGCCGCCGCGCCCGTACGGGAGGACGAGACGGCCAGCGCGTGATAGCCCGGGTCGATGTAGTCGGGCCCGACCTTGTGCGGGGAGACGGCGAGGCCGCGCTCCGAGAAGGCGGCCATCAGACCCGTCGCGACCGTGGTCTTGCCGCTCCCGGAGGCGGGCGCGGCGATGACCAGACGCGGGATGTTCACCACTCGATGCCCCTCTGGCCCTTCTGGCCCGCGTCCATCGGGTGCTTGATCTTGGTCATCTCGGTGACGAGATCGGCGAAGTCCATCAGCTCCTGCGGCGCGTTGCGCCCGGTGATCACGACATGCTGGGTCCCGGGACGGTTCCGGAGCACCTCGACGACCTCGGCGGGGTCCACCCAGCCCCAGTGCATCGGGTACGCGAACTCGTCCAGCACGTACAGCTTGTGGGTCTCGGCGGCCAGATCCCGCTTGACCTGCTCCCAGCCCTCGCGCGCCGCCTCCTCGTTGGAGAGCTGCGAGTCGCGCTGCACCCAGGACCAGCCCTCGCCCATCTTGTGCCAGGCGACGGTGCCGCCCTCGCCGCTCGCCCCCAGCACCTTGAGCGCCTGCTCCTCGCCGACCTTCCACTTCGCGGACTTCACGAACTGGAAGACCCCGATCGGCCACCCCTGCGTCCACGCGCGCAGCGCCAGCCCGAAGGCGGCGGTCGACTTCCCCTTGCCGGTGCCGGTGTGCACCAGCACCAGCGGCCGGTTGCGGCGCTGGCGGGTGGTGAGACCGTCGTCCGGTACGTTCTCCGGCTGTCCCTGCGGCATCAGGCGGCCCTCCTGGATCGTGCGTCACTGTGCGTCCGGGGGCCCTGCCGGCCCCGTTGTCCTTGCTGTACGTCCTTGACCAGCCCCGCGATACTGTCCGCGCGCAGCTCGTCGAGGGTGATCGCGGTGCCCTCCAACGAGGCCGCGAGCGCCCCGGCGAGCCCGAGCCGTACCGGCCCCGACTCGCAGTCCACGACCACCGACGCCGTCCCGTCCGCCGCGTGCAGCCGGGCCGCGCGCGCCCCGAGGGCCACCGGGTCGGGGCCTCCGGTCGCCCGGCCGTCGGTCACCACGACCAGCAGCGGCCGACGCGCGGGGTCCCGCATCCGCTCCACCCGCAGCACGTCGTGCGCCTTGAGCAGCCCGGCGGCGAGCGGGGTGCGCCCGCCGGTCGGCAGGGATTCGAGCCGGGCCGCCGCCGCGTCCACCGACGAGGTCGGCGGCAGCGCCAGCTCGGCGTCCTTGCCCCGGAAGGTGATCAGCCCGACCTTGTCGCGCCGCTGATAGGCGTCCAGCAGCAGCGAGAGCACCGCGCCCTTCACCGCGCTCATCCGCTGTCTGGCCGCCATCGAACCGGACGCGTCGACCACGAACAGCACGAGGTTGCCCTCGCGCCCCTCCCGGGTCGCCTGCCGCAGATCGTCCTTGCGGATCACCAGCCCCGGCCCGCCGCGCCCGCGCGCCCGCTGGTGCGGGGCGGCGGCCTGGACGGTCGCGGCGAGGTGCAGCTTGGTCAGCGTCCCCCGGGGGCGCCGGGACCCGGTCGTCCTGCCGTGCTCGGTCCTGGCCCGGGAGCGTCGCCCGGCCGCGCCCTCGCCCAGCCCGGGGACGCTCAGCATCTTCGTACGGAACGGCTCGGTGGCCCGTACGGCGGACTGCTCTCCGGCACCGGCGGAGGGCCGGCCCTGCGGCTGCGGCTCCGGTTCCGCCGGTGCGGATGTGTCGGTGGGCGCCTCGGACTCGCCCGGCGCGTCGGCGCCCTCGGGGCCCTCGGGGCCGCGCTGCGGGGGCACTCCGCCGCCACCGCCGTCGGGCCCGGGGTCGTCGCCGTCCCCCTCGTCCTCGCCCTTGAACTCGTCCAGCGTGTCGTCGAGCTTGTCCTCGTCCAGCCCCGGCGCGTCGAACGGGGAGCGCCGCCTGCGGTGCGGCAGCGCCAGCAGCGCGGCCTGCCGCACATCCTCGGCCCGTACGTCGGTACGCCCCGCCCAGGCGGCCAGCGCTGTCGCCGTCCGCGCCATCACCAGGTCCGCGCGCATCCCGTCCACCTCGAAGGCGGCGCAGGTCGCGGCGATCTGGAGCAGCACGGAGTCACCGAGCCGCACCTCGGGCAGCAGGGCCCGCGCGGCGACGATCCGCTCCCGCAGGGCGGTCTCCTCCCCGGCCCAGCGGGCGGCGAAGGCGGCCGGGTCGTCGTCGTACGCGAGCCGTCGCCGTACGACCTCGACCCGCAGCTCCGGCTCGCGGGAGGCGGCGACCTCCACGGTCAGCCCGAACCGGTCCAGGAGCTGCGGCCGAAGCTCGCCCTCCTCGGGGTTCATCGTCCCGACGAGCAGGAAGCGCGCGGCGTGCCGTACGGAGACGCCCTCGCGCTCCACGTACGAGGCGCCCATGGCGGCGGCGTCGAGCAGCAGGTCGATCAGATGGTCGTGGAGGAGGTTGACCTCGTCGACGTAGAGCACGCCCCGGTGCGCGTCCGCGAGCAGCCCCGGCTCGAACGCCTTCACGCCCTCCGCCAGCGCGCGTTCGATGTCCAGCGCGCCGACGAGCCGGTCCTCCGAGGCGCCGACCGGCAGCTCGACCATCCGGGCGGGCCTGGCCGTCCCCGCGCCCGGCTCGTGCGGTCCGTCGGGGCAGTGCGGATCGGGCCCGCCCGGATCGCAGCTGAACCGGCAGCCGGGGACGACCGGCACCTCGGGCAGCAGCGCGGACAGGGCACGGACGGCCGTGGACTTCGCGGTGCCCTTCTCACCCCGTACGAGAACACCGCCGACCGCCGGGCTGACCGCGTTGAGCACCAGGGCGAGCCGCAGATCGTCCATCCCCACGACGGCGGTGAACGGAAAAGGTGTGCTCATGTGCTGATCGCTCCTTCGAGAAGGTCGGAGAGGCCGGAGAGTGTGGTCGGAGGGCCGGGGCGGGTCACGGTGCCCCCGGTGGGACGAAGGGCAGCCCGGCGGGCGCGCCCTCCTCGATCAGCCGCAGCAGCGCGTCCGTGTCGGCGTGCTCCTCGATCAGATCCCCGAGGAGGTCGAGCTGTTCCTCGCGCAGCGCGCCGAAGTCCGTGTCCGGGGCGGGCACGAAACGCCGGCCCGCCTCCCGCGCCACCTCCGTCAGGAACCGGCGCCGGAACGCGTCGCTCTCCAGCGCCCCGTGCCAGTGCGTGCCCCGTACGGACCCCACCCGGCAGCCGTCGAGGTCCCGGCCCGCGCCGTCCGTGACGAACGCCTCGCCGCCGTGTACGTCCGCGACGCCGTGGTGGATCTCGTACCCCTCGACGGGTTCGCCCAGAGCCCTGCCGGACGGCCTGGCCAGAGTCTTCTCGGCGGCGAACCTGACCCGTACGGGCAGCAGCCCGAGCCCGGCCACCGAGCCGGCCCGCGACTCCACCTCGTCGTCGATGCGCTCGCCCAGCAGCTGGTAGCCGCCGCAGATCCCCAGCACCGGACGGCCCTCGGCGCTCCGCCGGACGAGCGCGTCGGCGAGCCCGCGCTCCCGCAGCCACGCCAGCGCCCGCACCGTCCCGCGCGTGCCGGGCACCACCACCAGATCGGCGTCGGCCAGCTCCTCGGGCCGGTCCACGAACCGCACCACGACCCCGGGCTCGGCCGCCAGCGCGTCCACATCGGTGAAGTTCGACATCAGCGGTACGGCACAGACCGCGACCCGCAGGATGTCCTCGCCGCACGGAGCGCTCACCGCCGACTCGCGTACGGAGCCGTGCGACGAGACCCGCAGTCCGTCCTCCTCGTCGATGCCCAGCCCGTGCCGGAAGGGCAGCACCCCGAAGGTCGCCCGCCCGGTCAGCCCGCGCAGCATCTCCAGCCCCGGTTCCAGCAGGGTGACATCGCCCCGGAACTTATTGACCAGATAGCCCGCGATCAGCTCCTGGTCCCCGGGCGAGAGCAGCGCGGTCGTCCCGAAGAACGAGGCGAAGACCCCGCCCCTGTCGATGTCCCCGACCACCACCACCGGCAGCCGCGCGGCCCGCGCGATGCCCATGTTCACCAGGTCCGTACGGCGCAGGTTGATCTCGGCGGGGCTGCCCGCGCCCTCGCAGATCACCGCGTCATGGGTGGCCCGCAGCTCCTCCAGGCACTCCAGCACCGTCCCGAACAGCGCCTCGCGTCTGCCCCCGTGCAGCGCCGTCCCGGGGGACGCCCCCCCAGACCTTCCGTAGAAACCGGTGGCGCTCAGCTCGCCCACCGGCCGCCCCAGCAGCACGACCTGGCTGGTGCGGTCGCTGCCGGGCTTGAGCAGGACGGGGTTCATCAGCGCGGTCGGCTCCACCCGGGCGGCCTGCGCCTGCATGGCCTGGGCCCGGCCGATCTCGGCGCCCTCCCGGGTCACGAACGAGTTCAGCGACATGTTCTGGCCCTTGAAGGGCGCGACCTTCACACCCTTGCGCGCCAGCCACCGGCAGATCCCGGCCGTGACGACGCTCTTGCCCGCGTCCGAAGTGGTCCCCGCCACCAGCAGCCCGCCGCCGCTCATCGGCCTCCCCGTTCCCTTGCCGTCGCCGCACCGCGCCGACGGATCAGTCCGTATGCCGCGCGCCCGGTGACACAGGCCGCGAGTGCGAGCGCGCCGACCCGGTGCGAGAGCCGGACCGCCCGCTCGATGTCCGCGACCTCGACGGGCCGCCCCTCGCCGTTGAGCACGGGACGGTGTTCGACCCGGCCGCCGTACGCGAGCGTCCCGCCGAGCCGTACGCCCAGTGCCCCGGCGAACGACGTCTCGACCGGGCCCGCGTTGGGGCTCGGGTGCAGCGCCGCGTCCTGCCGTACCGCCCGCAGCGAGCCGCGCGGATCGCCGCCCGCGAGCGCCGCCAGCGCGGCGGTCAGCCGGGCGCCCGGCCAGCCCGCGACGTCGTCGAGCCGGGCCGAGGCCCAGCCGAACCGGAGGTACCTGGGCGACCGGTGCCCGACCATCGCGTCCAGCGTGTTCACCGCCCGGAACCCGACCAGCCCGGGGACGCCCGCGACCGCGCCCCACACCAGCGCGCCCACGACGGCGTCGGAGGTGTTCTCGGCGACGGACTCCACCACGGCCCGCGCCATCTGCGGCTCGTCCAGCGCCTGTGGATCGCGCCCGCACAGCCGGGGCAGCAGCTCCCTGGCCAGTTCGAGGTCGTCGGCGCGGAGCGCGGCGCCGACGGCCCGCGCCTCCCGCCCCAGCGAGGTGCCCCCGACCACGGCCCAGGTGGCGGCGGCGGTGAGCGTCAGGGAGAGGGCGCGATGGTCCCGTACGGCCCGGGAGGCCAGCGCGGCGGCGCCCGCGGCGCCCGCGACACAGACGGCGGTGTGCAGCGCGCCCCAGCCCCGGTGGTCGTGCCACAGGGTCCGTTCGACGGCGCCCGCCGCCCGGCCGAAGGCGGCCACCGGATGTCCGCGGCGTGGATCGGCGAACAGCCGGTCGGCCAGCAGCCCGAAGGCGGCGCCGTACGCGAAGATCTGCTCCGTCGCGGGCCGGCCGGGGCCGCTCGCGGCGGCGGAACCGCAGCCAGGCATGGCGAAATGTCCTCACTCAGGGTCCGCGCCCCGGCTCGACGTACACGCGGCGGCGAAGAGTTCCTGGCTCCCGGAGACCCGGGTGACGGGTGCTCGCGGTGACAGTGGCGGGACCGCGCCGGATTCGCACCGGCTTCCTCTTCTGCCGCCGTAAATGGCCCCGGAAGTCCACCACGCTGCGCAAACAGCCGTCAACTCGCCCTTGACCCGATGACGGGGTGACCCCGCGCACAGAACACCGCCGCCCCCCGGGAACACCGGGAGACGGCGGGAGGCGAGGGGGTGCCGTCAGGCGACGATCAGGTAGATCCCGTACGCCACGGCCGCCACGCAGAGCGCGAAGCAGGCGTACGCGCCGACACGGGTGGCCGCCACGGTCGCGCCACCGGTGCCCTGTGCCGCGGCGGACTCCTGCTTGGCGAGGCCCACGATGCCCAGGGTGAAGAGGCCCACGAGCGCGACGGTGGCCACCAGGCTGACGCCGAAGACGGAGCCGAGTGCTGCCCAGTCGATTTTCATTGGAGTGTCTTCCTTGTGTCTCTGCCGAGTGTCTCTGCCGACGTTTTCAGACCGCGGGGGTGCGTACCGGCTCGGAGGCGGGGCCGCCGGTGGTGGCGACGGAGGCCGGGATGGTGGCCGAGAGCGTGACGGCGCCCACCGGCTCGGGGGCCTCGGAGCCCGCCCCGGTGGTCTCCTCCTCGGTGACGTTGGTGTGGTCGACCGGGCGGCGGCGCGAGACGAGGTAGATCGCCCCGGAGCCCACCACGAGCAGGATGGCGACGGCCGTGACGCCCCAGGTGCCCTGACCGGTCAGGAACTCGGCCGCGGCGGCCACCAGCCCGGCGGCGGGCAGGGTCAGCCCCCAGGCGATGAACATCCGGCTGGCGGTGGACCAGCGGACCGTACCGCCCTTGCGGCCGAGACCCGCGCCCATCACCGCGCCGGAGCACGACTGGGTGGTGGAGAGCGAGAAGCCCAGGTGCGAGGAGGCCAGGATGACGGTCGCGGCGCTGGTCTGGGCGGCGAAGCCCTGCTGCGGCTGGAGATCGGTGAGGCCGGTGCCCATGGTGCGGATGATGCGCCAGCCACCGAGGTAGGTGCCGAGCGCGATGGCGACACCGGCGGAGACGATGACCCACACCGGCGGGTTCGAGCCGGGGACGAGGACGCCGCCGGTGACCAGGGCGAGGGTGATGACGCCCATGGTCTTCTGCGCGTCGTTGGTGCCGTGGGCGAGGGAGACCAGACCGGCGGAGGCGATCTGTCCGACGCGGTAGCCCTTGGCGGTCGCCTTCCCGTCCGTACCACGGCCGATGCGGTACGTCAGCTTCGTGGCCAGCAGCGCCGCGAGACCCGCGACGACCGGGGCGGCGAGCGCCGGGATGAGGATCTTGGTGATGACGACGCCGCCGTTGACCCCGGAGGTGCCGACGGACATCAGGGTGGCGCCGATGAGGCCGCCGAAGAGGGCGTGCGAGGAGCTGGACGGCAGTCCGACCAGCCAGGTCAGCAGGTTCCAGAGGATGGCGCCGACCAGCGCCGCGAAGATCACTTCGGTTTTGATGCCCTGCTCGTTGATCAGCCCGCCGGAGATCGTCCTGGCGACCTCCACGGACAGGAACGCGCCGACGAGATTCAGCACCGCGGACATGGTCACCGCGGCCTTCGGCTTCATGGCACCGGTCGAGATGGTCGTCGCCATCGCGTTCGCGGTGTCGTGGAAACCGTTCGTGAAATCGAACACGAGGGCTGTCACGATGACGATCGCGAGCAGCAACGTGATGTGTTCCATTTGACCTGTCCCAGGCAATCGTCGACGTCGGTGGCTCGGTGAACGTAAGGAGTCAGGGTGAACGGAAGATGAACTGGACGGGTCTTCGCGGTGCCCCTCCGTCGATGGGGTGGCGCACGACCCTTCCAGGACAAGGGAAGGGGGGCTCCGGAAGAGATCGAAAAAGTCAACTGGCTTTGCCCTGCGAGGAGTTGACGCCAAATGACAGGATCGTCGTATGACTGATCGTCCGACCGGCGCCCCGGCCGATTCCCCGCCCGATGACCCGACCGGCGACCCGCCCGGTGTCCCCACCGGCCGGCCGCTGCCGGACGGGGTGGCGCGGGCCTGGCGGGAGCTGGTGGACACGGCCCGCAGGACGGCCTCCGAGGGCCTGGTCGTCGGCACCTCGGGCAATGTCTCGGTCCGGGTCGGCGAGCTGGTCCTCGTCACCCCGAGCGGGGTGCCCTACGACCGGCTGGCCCCGGCGGACGTGGTCGCCGTCGACCTCGAAGGACGGCAGCTCCTCGGCCGGGCGACCCCGACCAGCGAGCTGCCCCTGCACCTCGCCGTGTACCGGAGCACCGACGCGACCGCCGTCGTCCACACCCACGCCGTGCACGCCACCGCCGTCTCCACCCTCGTCCCGGAGCTGCCCCCGGTCCACTACATGGCGGCGGACCTCGGCGGCCCCGTCAGGGTCGCCCCCTACGCGCTCTACGGTACGGAGGAACTGGCCGCCTCCATGATCCGCGCGCTGCGCGACCGTACCGCCTGCCTGCTCGCGAACCACGGCACCGTCACCTACGCGGACACCCTCGACCGGGCCTACGACCGCACCGCCCAGCTGGAGTGGATGTGCCGCCTGTGGCTCACCGCGAGCGCGCTGCCCGGCCGGACACCCACGCTGCTCACGGGGGCCCAGCTGCGCGAGGCGGGTGACAAGCTGAAGGGCTACGGGCAGCGGCGGTAGGGGGCCCCGGCCTCGCGCGGCGGGTCCCGCGCCCCTGTCCTGCGGCCGCCGGCCCCTTACGGACCCCGTCCGCTGGCCGGAGTACCCGGAGGTGGCGACACTTGACCTGTGCGCCCGGCAACAGCGACGGCAGCGGCCGTCTCCACAGTGATCGGGGTCGGCGCGGCTGCGGTCGCGGCCGGCCGGTACGCCAGCGATGCCGCGCTCAAGGCACCGCCGGGGCGGCCCCTGCCCGGCGACCCCCGTGTCACCGTGCACGCCGCGGCGGCCGGACAGGTCGCCCTGACCCGCTGCCTGGCCGCCCTGCGCCCCGGGACGTACGGGATCGAGGGATCCGGCGTCCACGCGGTCGTCGGCCCCGTCCTGGAGGGCGTGGAGCACTCCGCCGACACCGTCGTCCGCCGGCTGGAACGCGTCGGCCACGGCACGCTGGTCCCCGGGGCGCGCGTGCGGTTCACCCCGCAGCTCCACCGGGGCGACCCCGGCACCGCGCTCGGCCTCCTCCACGAGAACGTGCTGATCCCGGGCGAGCTGGGATCGCTGCCCGGCTGGCTCGTACCGGGACCGCGCGACACCTGGGTGATCACCGCGCACGGACTGGGCACCACCCGCGAGCACCCGCTGAACGTCATGGGGTTCCTGGCCGGGCAGCGGTTCCCCGTACTGGACATCACCTACCGGGGCGACCCCGGGGCCCCGCGCTCCCCGGACGGGCTCGGTCATCTCGGCGACTCCGAATGGCGTGACCTCGACGCCGCGATCCGCTACGCGGTCGGCCGGGGAGCCGAGCGCGTGGTGCTGTACGGCTGGTCCACCGGAGCCTCGATGGCCCTGCACGCCGCCGCGAACTCGGCGCTCGCCGGCCGGATCTCCGGGCTGGTCCTGGACTCGCCGGTGCTGGACTGGGAGGCCACCCTGCGGGCGCTGGCCACTGCCAGACGGGTCCCGGGACCGCTGCTGCCCCTCGCGGTCAGAGCCGCCCAGGGCCGGACCGGACTCCACGGCGACCGGCTGCTGGAAGCCGCTGACCCGCGCAATCTCCGGGTGCCGACCCTGATCTTCCACGGCCCCGACGACACCCTCGCCTCCTGGGACCCGGCCCGCGAACTCGCGGCCCACCGCCCCGGACTGATCAGTCTGCACGCCGTCGCCCACGCCCCGCACGCCGCGATGTGGAACGCCGACCCGGCGGGGTACGAGGAGATGCTCCGCCGCTTCCTCACGCCCCTGATGTAGCCCCGGCGTCCGCGCCGGATCCACCGGCCCGGCGCGGGAAACGCCAGGAACCAAACGGTCCGGTATGCCGATCAAGGGGCTTTTCGGCCAATCCGCTCGCCATCTTTCCGGCCTCCGGGGGGCCGGTGCCGCCTCGGCGCTCCGTTTGTCCCTGCTCATCCTCCTTTCGCCACCCCGCCGGGCCCGGTGGAAGGCGCCGCTCCGGTTCCTCCGGCGACGCCGGAACGGGTTCCGTTTGGGCTTTCGGGCGGTCACCGGGAAGACTGCCCCCGTGACGTCCCGAAAGCCTGATGAGCAATTGGCGCGCAACTCCAGACTCCGACTCGTCCGCGCACGGCCGTTGGCCACGGCCCGACGGGCCGTGACCGACGGGCGCAACCGGCCGGCACCCCGGCCGCCCCAGGGCACTCCGCCCCAGGCGGAGCTGGCCCGCCAGGCGAGGGAAGTGCTCGCCGACGCCGTACGGATCGCCCGCTGGGCGGCCGCCGACGGCGACCCCGGCGCGGGCCCGCTCGGCACGGCCGCCAGGGAACGGGCCGCCGCCGCACTGGAGTTGGCCCCGGAACAGGTCAGTGCGGGCTGGGACCGGGCCAGGCTGGCCGGACTCGTCGAGCTGCACGGCTCCTCCGTACGCCCCGGCTGGCGGCTCCAGGCATGGGACCGCGACGACAGTGCCGTCCAGCGCGGCTGGGTCGCGCTCTTCGACGCCTGGTCGCTCATCCACCCCGCCCCCGACGATGTCGAGGCGGCCACCGTCGCCGAGGTCGTCGAGGCCGTACCCCAGGTGCTCTCCCTCCTCCAGCTCTCGGCCGGGCCCGTACTCGAACCCGCCCTGCTCGATCTGCTGCGCCAGCGCGTCGCCGAGCTGCACGAGGAGCGCTGCGAGGTCCCGTACGGCCCCCGGCCCGCCGAATCCCCGGCCCCCGAGCCGGTGGCCGACGATCTGCTCCCGCCGCTCCTGCGCTGGGCCCTGGAGGGCCTCGCGGCGGTCGGCGCGCTGACCCTGGGGGAGGGGCAGGCCACCCTCACCCCGCTCGGCAACTGGGCGGTCTGGGTCAAGCTGGAGCAGATCTGTGTCGCCGCGCAGAGCCCCGCGGGCAACATCGAGCAGTCCGCCGAGCACATGCTGCGCGGCTGCGCCCGGCTCACCCCGGGCCCGGCGCGCGCCGAGTACCGGGCGTGGCTGGCCGCCCGCACGGTCGGCAGCGCCGTCACCGAACTGCTCACCGTCGCCCGGGGCGAGGACGCGCTGCTGCGCGGCCTCGCCTTCGAGGCGCTGCGCGTCGTCGGCGCCCCCGCCGAGGCGGGCGTCCGGGCGGCGGCCGAGGACACCTCCCTGCGGCCGTACGCGCTGCTCTGGCTCGCGGAGTACGAGGGCGCGGACCCGGACGACGCCTCCGAGGTGCTGACCCGGGAGGAGTCCACCTGGCTCTGGGTGGACACCGCGGCGGCCGTCGCCGACCACGGCGAGAGCGATCTGCTGGTCCGCCACCTCGAATCCGCCGTCCAGGGCAATGTGCCCGCCCTGCTCGACGAGGTCAGGGCCATCGGCCACCCCCGCACCGTCCAGGTCCTGGTCGCCCTGGCCGCCGCGCACCCGGACCCCGCCCTGGCCAAGGCGGTACGCCGCGCCGCCTTCCAGGTGCACACCGGAGGCTCCTGACCACCCCGGGACCCCGCACGACACTCCCCGGGGTCCCGGGGCCGGCCCTCAGCCCTCACCGCCGCCGCCCGGCGCGTACGTACCGAAGCTCCAGATGTTGCCCTCGGCGTCCCGTGCCATGTAGTCCCGCGAGCCGTAGTCCTGGTCCGTGGGCTCCATCAGGATCTCCACGCCCGCGCCCGCCGCCCGCGCGTGGTGCGCGTCCACATCGCCGACGACCACGTAGACCCCCACCGGGCCCGCGTTCCCCATCGCCTCGGCGAAGACGCCCTCCCGGCCCTTGGAGCCCAGCATCACCATGCCGTTGCCACAGGCCAGCTCGGCATGGAGGACCGTCCCGCTCTCGTCCTCGTACACATTCACCTCGGTGAAGCCGAAGGCGTCCTTCAGCGTCCTGATGGCCGCCTTCGCGTCGTCGTACAACAGGGTCGGGTAGATCGTCGGTACGCCGGTCGGCGTGCCGGCGGTGGCTCCGGTCATGCTGATCATCCCCTCACGGGCTCGACTGTGACCTGGATCTCAGTCTGGCACCGGCCACTGACAACCGGCCCGCGCGCCGGCCCCACCGCCCTCGGCGGAACGTGTCGCGGCGCGCCGGGCCGACCCCGAATATCCGCGCACGCCCCGGGCCGGGGAAAGCAGTTGCGCTGCCCCGGTAGACTGGGCCGTATGGCATTTCTCCTTGTGCATTAGCCGGCGTCGAAGAATCTCCTCCGCCTGCCCTCTTCCGCCGTCCATACCGCCCTGGAGTCTTTCCGTGATCACCGCAACCGGCGTAG
Organism: Streptomyces sp. NPDC088554; assembly: GCF_044752945.1. Classification (NCBI taxonomy): domain Bacteria; kingdom Bacillati; phylum Actinomycetota; class Actinomycetes; order Kitasatosporales; family Streptomycetaceae; genus Streptomyces; species Streptomyces sp. NPDC088554. The sequence goes on from NZ_JBIVMF010000008.1 coordinate 213,352, forward strand.
AGCTGCGCGCCGGCGCCCGTGTCCTCATCGAGTCCGCCTCGTTCCGTATCGCCAAGGGCGACCGGATCGGCCTCGTCGGCCGCAACGGAGCCGGCAAGACCACGCTCACCAAGTGCCTCGCGGGCGACGGGATCCCCGCCGCCGGCACCATCACCCGCTCCGGCGAGGTCGGCTACCTGCCGCAGGACCCGCGCACCGGCGACCTCGACGTCCTCGCCCGCGACCGCATCCTCTCCGCCCGCGACCTCGACTCCGTACTGAAGAAGATGCGCGAGAACGAGGACCGGATGGCGAACGGACAGGGCGCCACCCGCGAGAAGGCGATGAAGAAGTACGAGCGCCTGGAGACCGAGTTCCTCACCAAGGGCGGGTACGCCGCCGAGGCCGAGGCCGCCACCATCGCCGCCGCGCTCGGGTTGCCCGACCGGGTGCTCGGCCAGCCCCTGCACACGCTCTCCGGTGGTCAGCGCCGCCGGGTCGAGCTGGCCAGGATCCTCTTCTCGGACGCCGACACCCTGCTCCTCGACGAGCCCACCAACCACCTCGACGCGGACTCCATCGTCTGGCTGCGCGACTACCTCAAGACGTACCGCGGCGGCTTCATCGTGATCTCCCACGATGTCGAGCTGGTCGAGACCGTCGTCAACAAGGTCTTCTACCTGGACGCCAACCGTTCGCAGATCGACGTCTACAACATGGGCTGGAAGCTCTACCAGCAGCAGCGCGAGTCCGACGAGAAGCGCCGCAAGCGCGAGCGCGCCAACGCGGAGAAGAAGGCCGCGTCCCTGAACTCCCAGGCCGACAAGATGCGCGCCAAGGCCACCAAGACCGTCGCCGCGCAGAACATGGCCCGCCGCGCCGAGCGGCTGCTGTCCGGGCTGGAGCAGGTGCGCCAGTCCGACAAGGTCGCCAAGCTGCGCTTCCCGGAGCCCGCCCCGTGCGGCCGGACCCCGCTGACAGCCGAGGGCCTGTCGAAGTCGTACGGCTCGCTGGAGATCTTCACCGACGTCGACCTCGCCATCGACAAGGGGTCGCGGGTCGTCATCCTCGGCCTCAACGGCGCGGGCAAGACCACCCTGCTCCGGCTGCTGGCCGGGGTCGAGAAGCCGGACACCGGCCAGGTGACCCCCGGGCACGGGCTCAAGCTCGGCTACTACGCCCAGGAGCACGAGACCCTCGACCCGGAGCGCTCCGTCCTGGAGAACATGCGCTCCTCGGCCCCCGACCTCGATCTGGTCGAGGTCCGCAAGACGCTGGGCTCCTTCCTGTTCTCCGGCGACGACGTCGACAAGCCCGCGGGCGTGCTCTCCGGTGGTGAGAAGACCCGGCTGGCGCTGGCCACCCTGGTCGTCTCCGCCGCCAACGTGCTGCTCCTCGACGAGCCCACCAACAACCTGGACCCGGCCAGCCGCGAGGAGATCCTCGGGGCGCTGCGCACCTACAAGGGCGCGGTCATCCTCGTGACGCACGACGAGGGCGCGGTGCACGCGCTGGAGCCGGAGCGGATCATCCTGCTGCCGGACGGCGTCGAGGACCTGTGGGGCGCGGACTACGCGGATCTGGTCGCACTGGCCTGATCGTTTCCGTGTGATCCACCCGCTATGGATCATTCGGCTCAGCGGTGATCCATCATCTGAGTGAGTGGGTCTCGTACCGTCGGCGTGGTGCGCGACGGATCGGGTCGGCGCGATGATCCTCCGCGCCGACCCCCCTCGAAACGGCCCTGACCTGGCCCTTCGTCCGACACTCCGGACAAATGTGGTGACCGTCACCTCTGGAATGAATGGTTCCGGTCGTGTTCGGATGTTGAATTTCGCCGGAGCTCGTCGTATCGACCTTGCCGAATGGGTGGCCAGGACGCCCGCGAGGGGTGATCATGAGAAGTCCAGAGCGCACTTCCCATGAGGAGGCACGGGTGGCCGAGACTCTGAAGAAGGGCAGCCGGGTAACCGGCGCCGCGCGCGACAAGCTCGCGGCAGACCTGAAGAAGAAGTACGACAACGGTGCGAGTATCCGGGCGCTGGCCGAAGAAACCGGCCGGTCCTACGGATTCGTCCACCGGATGCTCAGCGAGTCCGGAGTCACGCTGCGGGGACGCGGCGGGGCCACGCGAGGCAAGAAGGCCGCTTAGGCCGACGATCCGGCGCGGTTCCCCGTTTTCGGTGCCCCCGCGGCACCTGCCACCGGTTCGGACGGTGGCCACCCGGGTCGATCACTCGATCGGCCAGGTGGTTACTGTGCAGTCACTTAGCTCGCTAACTCTGACTGCCCGAACCGGAGGCACCCCATGACTTCGCTCGAACCAGCACTCGACAAGGATGGCGTACGGCTCACCGTCGAGGACGCGGTTGCCACGGTGACACTGACCAATCCGGCGAAGCGCAACGCTCAGTCTCCCGCTCTGTGGCGGGCGTTGTCGGAAGCCGGACGGTCACTGCCGGGCAGCGTGCGGGTCGTGGTGGTGCGCGGTGAGGGCACATCCTTCTCCGCGGGCCTCGACCGGCAGGCGTTCACCCCCGAGGGGTTCGACGGCGAGCCTTCCTTTGTCGAGCTCGCACGCGGATCCGACGCGGATCTGGACGCGGCCATCGCCTCGTACCAGGACGGGTTCGCCTGGCTGCGCCGTGCCGACCTCGTGTCGGTCGCGGCCGTTCAGGGCCACGCGATCGGGGCCGGCTTCCAGCTGGCCCTCTCCTGCGACCTCCGGGTCGTCGCGTCGGACGTGCGGTTCGCCATGCGCGAGACCAGCCTCGGGCTGGTTCCCGACCTCACCGGCACCCACCCCCTGGTGGGTCTCGTCGGCTATGCTCGCGCGCTGGAGATCTGCGCGACGGGCCGCTTCGTCGAGGCCGCGGAGGCGGAGCGCACCGGGCTCGCCAATCTCGCCGTACCCGCCGATGAACTCGACGCCGCCGTCCAGGATCTCGTCGCCGCGCTGCTGGCCGCTCCGAGGGACGCGCTGATCGAGACCAAGGCGCTGCTCCAGGGCGTGTCCGGCCGCTCCTTCGAGGAGCAGCGCGCCGCCGAGCGCGCGGCTCAGGCCCGCCGGCTGCGTGATCTGGCGGGCCTCTCCGACTGAGAGCCTGTCGGGTGACCGCTGGTCGGGCGGTGTGCCGACAGCCCGGCACGCTCTCCCCCAGCCTTCGGCCGGGGGTGCCCCCGGGCCGGCGTTGTCGTTGTCGTCGGGCGCCGACTCCCCACCGCCTCAAGAGCGGGGGAGGGGCCCGCCCTTGAGGCAGTGGGCTCCTCCGCCTTGGAGGCGCGCCAGGCATCCGAAGGATGAGTCCAGGCGCCGAGGCGGAGCGAGCGTGGCGTACCGGACCGCGTCCGCTTTCCGACGAGGTCACCCGACAGGCGCTGAGGCCGCGGCCCCTCGGTGCCGGGACGCCGCTTCCACCGCCGTGACCAGTACGGCCACCGAGGGCGCCCCCGGCAGCGAACCCGTGAGCTTCGCGCGCACCGCCCGGGTCACCTCCAGCGGGCGGTGCCCCGCCGCCGTCGCCAGCTCCACCCGGACCCGCCCGGACGTACCGGTCACCGCGGATCCCAGCGTCTCCGTCAGATACGCCACCCCGGGCACCGAAGCCGCCAGCCGTGCCGCCTCGCCCTCCACCGCGGCGGCGGCCCGTACATCGACCGGCCCAGCGGGGGCGGACGAATTCCCGGAGCCCCGCTCCACCAGGGCCGTCACCCGCAGATCGACCTCCTCCACGGCCAGCCCCAGCCGGTCCGCCGCACAGCCGGACAGCGCCGCGCGCAGCCGCTGCGCCACGGCGGGCAGCGGCTCCCCCGAAAGCTCCCCGGAGCGCTCCCCGGAGCGCTCTCCCGGGAGCGCGGCCGAGGCGGTGAACTCCGCTTCGATACGGAGCGGTACGCGCGGCAGCGCACTGGGCGGCGCCGGTACGTGGACGGCCCCGCCCCCGTCCGCCGGCTCCGCGTCCGCGCCGGACGCGGAGATCCGCAGAGCGCCGAGCGCGACCCCCGCCACCCCGGCCCCGGCCCGGCGCAGTTCGGCCGTCGCGGCCCGCTCGGCCAGCCAGGCCCCGTCGTCCGCCCCGCCCAGCGGCAGCAGCCGGCCCAGGGCGAGCCGGGCCCGTACCACCGCTGTCCAGTTGTCGGCCGGGTCTTCGTCGGTGTGCGCAGTCGTCATCGCTCCACCCTGCCGCATCCATGGCGCGAGACAGGGCAAGCACACCTAATGTGGGTAAAGGGGTCCAGTGCCACCGGGGTCCATCACGGCCCGGAAAGGGATGAACGGCGATGACAGACACCGCACCCCGCAACCAGTCCGCGCCGTCCGGCAAGAAGCTGTCGGGCGAACAGGGCGGAGGAAGCACCCCCGTCACCGGACGCGGCGGCGGGCCCGCCGCCTCCCGTGGACGTACCACCATCGCCGACGGCGTGGTGGAGAAGATCGCCGGTCTCGCGGCCAGGGACGTGCTCGGCGTCCACGCCATGGGCAGCGGGATGTCCCGGACCTTCGGCGCCGTGCGCGACCGGGTCCCCGGCAGCGGCAAGTCCGTCAGCCGGGGCGTCAAGGCCGAGGTGGGCGAGGTGCAGACGGCGCTCGATCTGGAGATCGTCGTCGACTACGGCGTCGCGATCACCGAAGTCGCCGCCGCCGTACGGGAGAACGTCGTCTCGGCGGTCGAACGGATGACGGGCCTCCAGGTCGTCGAGGTCAACATCGCGGTCAGCGATGTGAAGCTGCCCGACGAGGACGATGACGACGAGTCGGATTCCCGGCTCCAGTAAGCGGCCGGACCGGTAGCGGCCGGACCGGTAGCGGCCGGACGGACAGGCAGCAGGCCGACAGATAACAGGCCGACAAGTAGCAGGCCGGCAAGTGGAAGAGGAGCGCACGATGAGCATGGCGGTGGTCGGCCTGTTGGCCGGTATGGCGCTCGGATTCGCCGGATACTTCGGCGGGTTCGGAGCCTTTGTGCTGGTGGCCGCGTTGGGCGTGGTCGGATTCGTGGTCGGGAGGTTCGTCGACGGCGATCTCGATGTCGGCGATCTGATCCGCTCGCGCGACCGTGACGACCGGCGGAGGTGATCCCGGATGGCCGGTGACCGGGTGGCGGCGGCCGCGCGCGGGGCGACGACCATCGCCGACCGGGTCGTCGCGAAGATCGCCGCGCGGGCCGCGCGGGAGGCGCTCGACGGTGTCCCCGAAGGCGGCTCTCCGCCGCACGCGACCGTCACGGTGCACCACGACAGCGCGCGGGTCCGCGTCGGTGTCGAGCTGGACTACCCCTCCGACATCGGTACGCAGTGCGGTGCGGTACGCCGTCAGGTCGTCCACCGGGTGCGGACGCTGGCGGGCATGGAGGTGCCCGAAGTCGTCGTCCAGGTCGAGCGGCTGCACTCGGCCACGTCGCACCTCGCGGCACAGGGGAGGGCCCGATGAGCGGCCCGGATTCAGGCCCGGGTTCCGGAGCCGGACAGTGGCCGGGCGACGCGCGCGACGGCATGACGCCGTACGACCCGCCCGGCCCCGATCCCGGCCCCGGCCCTGATTCCGGCTCCGGCGCGCACCCCACGGGCGTGCCGACCCTCGCGGAGTACGACGGCGGCGGCGGGGAGGCCGGGGCCGGACGCTTCTGGTCCGCCCGCCGGATCCCCGCCGCGCTCACCGCGCTGGTCCTGCTCGGCGCCACCGGACTGCTGCTGTACGACATCGCGGCGGTCAGGGCGGGCCACGACGCGATGAGCTGGCGCCGGCAGCTCGCGGACCAGCTGGCCCGGCAGCCGCTCGACGAGGTCTGGGTGCTGGTGGCAGCGGCCGTCGCGATGGCCCTCGGAGTGTGGCTGCTCGTCCTCGCCCTCACCCCGGGACTGCGCGGCCTGCTGCCGATGCGCCGCGACTCCGCGCAGGTACGCGCCGGACTCGACCGCGAGGCCGCCGAACTGGCCCTGCGCGACCGGGCCATGGAGGTGTCCGGCGTACAGTCCGCGCGGGTACGGATGCGGCGCTCCAAGGTGAACGTACGCGCCCACTCCCACTTTCGCGCACTGGACGACGTACACGCCGACCTCGCCACCGCGCTCGGCACCGGCATCGGCGAACTGGGCCTCGACCGGACACCGTCGCTGACGGTACGGGTCCGCAGACCCGCCAAGAAGGGATGACGGGATGGTCCCGCTGCTCAACCGTGTACTGCTGGCCCTCATCGGCCTGGTCCTGCTCTGCGCGGGCGGGCTGGCCCTGGCGCGGGGGCTCGGCTGGGCGGTGCCGTCCTGGTGGCCGTACGGCGGGCCGCACGATGTGCTGCTGAGCCGCGCCGACCGGCTGCGCTGGCGCGACGACGGCTGGTGGTGGCCGGTCGTCATCGCCGCGCTCGCGGTCCTGGTCGTCCTGGCCCTGTGGTGGCTGCTGTCCCAGCTGCGCCGCTCCCGGCTGCCGGAGGTGCTGGTGAACAGCGGCGACGGCGAGGGCGCGGTGGTACGCGGCCGGGCGCTGGAGAACGCGCTGGAGGACGACGCGACCACCCTCGACGGGGTGGCCCGCGCCCGCGTACGCCTCACCGGCCGCCGAACCGGCCCGGCCGCCCGCGTACGCCTGCTCCTGGAGCCGCACGCGGCGGCGGGCGAGACGCTCCGCCGGCTCACGGGCGAGGCCCTGGCGCACGCCCGCGACTCGGCGGGCCTCGCCGCGCTCCCGGCGGAGGTACGGCTGCGGGCCGCCCCGCACCGGGCGGAACGCGTCAACTGACCCGGCCCGGCGGCGTACCGTCAGAACCCGTGCCGGGCGCCGCCGTCCACCGGGAGCATCACGCCCGTCAGATACGAGGCCGCGGGCGAGAGCAGGAACGCGGCCGTCCTGCCGAACTCCTCCGGTGTGCCGTACCGGCGCAGCGGGATGCGGGACTCGTGCTCCGCCCGCGCGGCCTCGGCGTCGCCCGCCCGCGCGTCGAGTTCGCGGACCCGGTCGGTGTCGATCCGGGACGGCAGCAGGCCGACCACCCGGATACCGCGCGGACCGACCTCGGTGGCGAGGGACTTGGCGAAGCCGGCCAGCCCCGGGCGCAGCCCGTTGGAGATGGTCAGGCCGGGGATCGGCTCGTGGACGGAGGCCGAGAGGACGAAGCCGATGACACCGCCCTCGCCCAGCTCGGCCGCGGCCGCGCGCGCCAGCCGTACCGCGCCGAGGAAGACCGACTCGAACGCCGACCGCCACTGCTCGTCCGTGTTGTCCGCCGCCGAGCCCGGGGCCGGGCCGCCGACGCTGATGAGGATGCCGTCGAAGCGGCCGAACCGCTCGCGGGCCGCGCCGATCAGCCGCCCGGCCACCTCGGGGTCGGCGTTGTCGGCGGCCAGCCCGTACACGTCGGGCCCTATCGCCGACGCCGCCTCGTCGACGCTCTTCCCGTCGCGGCCGGAGACGACGAGCTTGGCGCCGTCCGCCGCGAGCGCCTCGGCGGAGGCGCGCCCCAGCCCGCGCGACGCGCCGGTGACGACATAGACACGGTCCTTCAGTCCAAGATCCATGGTCCTATCCTGCCGTGCCGTTCCCCGCCGTGGCGTCCGCCCCCGCCCCACCGGACCCCACGGCGTCGTATCCGGCCAGGGTCAGCGCCGTGACCACCAGCCCGATATGACTGAACGCCTGCGGATAGTTGCCGAGCAGCCGCCGTGCCACCGGGTCGTACTCCTCCGCGAGCAGCCCCACATCGTTGCGGAGTGCCAGCAGCTGTTCGAAGAGCTGCCCGGCCTCCTCCGTACGCCCCGTCATATGCAGCGCGTCGGCCAGCCAGAACGAGCAGACCAGGAACGTCCCCTCACGCCCCGGCAGCCCGTCGACCCCGGGCCCGGCCGTGCTGTAGCGGCGTACGAAACCGTCCTGGCCCAGCTCGGCCCGTACCGCGTCGACCGTGCCGACCACCCGCGGATCGTCCGGCGGCAGGAAGCCGACCCGGGGGATGAGGAGCGTCGCCGCGTCCAGCTCGGCGGAGCCGTACGACTGGGTGAAGGTGCCCCGCACCGGGTCGTACGCCTTCGCGCACACCTCCCGGTGGATCTCGTCCCGCATGGCCCGCCACCGGCCCACGTCGCCGCTGAGCGACGGGTCGTCCTCCAGCGTCCGGACGGCCCGGTCGGCGGCGACCCACGCCATCACCTTGGAGTGGGTGAAGTGCCGGCGCGGTCCCCGCACCTCCCACAGCCCCTCGTCCGGCTCGCGCCACTTCGACTCCAGGAAGCCCAGCAGGCTGAGCTGGATGTCCCAGGCGTGCGGCTTCGCGGCGAGACCGGCGGTCCGCGCCAGCGAGAGGGAGTCCATGACCTCCCCGTACACATCGAGCTGGAGCTGTTTCACCGCCTCGTTGCCGGTACGGACCGGGGCGGAGCCCGCGTACCCGGACAGCCACGGCAGCTCGCTCTCCGGCAGTCGGCGCTCCCCACCCAGCCCGTACATGATCTGAAGATCGGCCGGGTCCCCGGCAATCGCGCGCAGCAGCCAGTCCCGCCAGGCCGCGGCCTCGGCCAGATAGCCCACGGAGACCAGCGCCCCCAGCACGAGGGTGGAGTCGCGCAGCCAGCAGTAGCGGTAGTCCCAGTTGCGCACCCCGCCCAGCTCCTCCGGCAGGGAGGTGGTCGGGGCGGCGATGATCCCGCCCGTCGGGCCGTGGGTGAGCGCCTTGAGGGTGATCAGGGAGCGCAGTACGGCGGCGCGGTGCGGTCCCTGGTAGCGGCACCGCGCCGACCAGGCCCGCCAGTCCTCCAGGCTGCGCTCCAGCGACTCGTACGGATCGACGAGCGCCGGGCGCGCCTCGTGCGAGGGATGCCAGGTGAGGACGAACGCCACCTTCTCGCCCGCGCCGACCGTGAACGACGAACAGGTGCTGTAGTGCTGGCCCCAGGTCTTGACCGCGGGCTCGCTGCGCAGCCAGACGGAGTCGGGCCCGGCGACCGCCACCCGGTGGCCCCGTGAACGCCGCACCCACGGCACGACGCTGCCGTAGTCGAAGCGCAGCCGCAGGGCGGCCCGCATCTCCACGCTGCCGCTGATCCCCTCCACCACCCGCATGATCTCGGGGGCCCGGTCGCGCTGCGGCATGAAGTCGGTGACCTTGACGGTGCCGGTCCTGGTCTCCCACACGGACTCCAGCACCAGTGAGTCGGCCACGTAGCCGCGCCGGGAACAGTCGCCCGCGCCGGTGGGGGCGAGCCGCCAGTGGCCGTTGTCCTCGGTGCCGAGCAGCGCGGCGAAGCAGGCGGCGGAATCGAAGCGGGGGAGGCACAGCCAGTCGATGGAGCCGTTCCTGCCGACCAGTGCGGCGGTCTGGAGATCGCCGATGAGGGCGTAGTCCTCGATGCGCGGGGTTCGGGTCACGCCATGGCTGTTCCCGGAGCGCGCCGACGTCAATCGGGGGTCCCGCGCGTTCGGGGGAGTGCCCGTACTCCGCCGGAGGTCAGACGGTCGCGGGGACGGGCTCCGCCCCGGACTCCGCGTCCTCGGCGGCCTTCTTCGCGGCGCGTTCGCGCTTCTCGTTGCGTACGAGGATGAACCAGCCGACCGGTACGGCGCCGACGAACAGCCACCACTGGACGGCGTACGCCATGTGCGGCCCGATGTCGCTGTGTTCGGGCGTCGGCACCGGCTCCGGGCTGCCCGCGGGTGGTACGGGAGCGGTCAGCTCCAGATAGCCGCCCAGGACGGTCAGACCGAGGTCCTTCGCCTGCTCCGCGCTGTTGATCAGCATGACCTGGCGGGGCGGCAGATCCCGGAGGTCCTTGATCCCGGTGACCGCCGCCGTCTCGTCCGCCTTCAGCCGTCCGGTGATGGTCACCTCGCCCTTGGGCGGGGCCGGAATGGACGGGAACGCGCGCTGGTCGTCACCGGAGGGGATCCAGCCGCGGTTCACGATGACCGCCCGGCCGTCCTTCAGGAGGAACGGGACCAGGACGTGGTAGCCGATCCGGTCGTCGGCGGAGGTCCTGCGGCGCACCACGACCTCGTGCCCGGTGTCGAACCGGCCGGTGGCGGTGACCGTACGCCAGTAGTCCGCGCGCGGAACGGTGTGACCCGGCGAGGTCAGCTCCGTGATCGGTACGGGCTTCGCCGAGAGGTTGTCCCCGATCAGCTCGTTCTGGGCGACCTTGTGCTCGTGCCGGTGGAACTGCCAGAAACCCAGCTCGATCATGATGGGCATGAGAGCGAGGCCGAGGAGGGTGAGGGTCACCCACTGCCGGGACAACAGGAAGCGGTACACGCCTTCGACGGTACCCGGCGGGGTGTCGGGCGCCGGACGGGGGGTCTCCCGGGCCGGCGCCCGACACCCCGCTCAGACCCTGTCGACGATGCCCGCCCTGCCGTCGGCGCGGGCGCAGTGGGCGCCGCAGAACCAGTGCCCCGCCACCTCGACGCCCTGGCCGATGATCTGGACCCGGCAGTGCTCGCAGATGGGCGCCATGCGGTGGATGGCGCAGGAGAAACAGTCGAAGACATGCACCGCGCCCTGCGCGTGCACCTCGAAGGACATGCCGTAGTCGTTTCCGCAGACCTCGCAACGTGCCATGCGCCACAGAGTGGAACGCCGGGCGCGGACGGGCGGGAGGACGGCGGGCGAGTCGCCCGCCAATCACCCGTCTGCGGGGGTGGCGGCTTCCCCGGACGCCGGGGTGACATCCCGCAGCAGCTGGGTGAAGGCGGCCTCGTCCACGACGGGCGTACCGAACGACGCCGCCTTGACCGTCTTGGACGTCGAGGAGTCCGGATCGTTGGTCACCAGCAGGCTCGTCAGCCGCGACACACTCGTCGCGATGTGCAGCCCCGCCTCCACGGCCCGGTCCTCCAGCAGCTCGCGCTCGACGGAGGTGTCGCCCGAGAACGCCACCCGCATCCCCTGCTTCAGCGTCCCGCCCGGCGCGTAACGGCCCGGATTCGGATACGGGCAGGCGGGCCGCTTGCGCGAGGGGCGCCAGCTCGACTGCCGGTACGACGCCTGATAGCCGACCCGGGGCCGGGCCGGGGAGTCCGACCACTCGGTCAGCGGCAGACACTCCAGCAGCGGCAGCCGTACGCCACCCCGCGCCGCGGCGTGCAGACTCGGGCGGAACGCCTCGGCGAGCACCCGCGCGTCGTCGAGCGCGTGGTGCGCGCGCTGCTGTACGACGCCGAAGTGCGCGGCCAGCGACTCCAGCTTGTGGTTGGGCAGCGGCAGACCCAGCTCCTTGGAGAGCGCGATCGTGCACAGCCGCTGCCGGGTCGGCGCGCTCCGCCGCGCGCGCGCGTACTCCCGGGCGAGCATCGACCAGTCGAACATCGCGTTGTGCGCCACCAGGACCCGGCCGTCGAGCCGCTCCGCCAGCTCGCCCGCGATCTCGGGGAAGAGCGGGGCGTCCGCCAGCACCTCGCTCGTCAGACCGTGGATCCACACGGGTCCCGGATCGCGCTCCGGGTTGACGAGGGTGTACCAGTGGTCCTCGACATCGCCCCGGGCGTCGAGCCGGTAGACGGCGGCAGAGATTATCCGGTCGTCGCGGGCGAGTCCGGTGGTCTCGACGTCGACGACCGCGTACCCCTCGGGGTAGGCGGCCGGCCATGTCGTTGCAGTCGTCTGGTCGTCGAGCATGGTCACAGAGAATACGGGCCGCCACTGTCAGTGGCGCAGCCCGGTCGCCCGAGCGGTGCCCCGGCGGTCCGCTGCCGGGCCGTCAGCCGTCGCTCCGTCAGACCGCGGCCCCGCCCGATCCGTCCGTTCCGTCCGCTCTGCCGGAGGGACCGGAAGACCGGAGGGGCCGCCGGAACACCGGGAGCGGCCCGCTTCGTACCCCGTCGTGGCTACTTGCTCACGGCGGCCAGGGCGTCGACCAGACCCGCCCCGTAGAAGCTGTTGGCGCGCTTGTCGCCGGAGCACACCGCGTCGACGACACCGTCACCGTCGATGTCGTACGTCTCGGGGCAGGCGACCTCGGTGGCCTGCCTCTTCAGCAGCGCCTTGATGACGGCGGGCGAGGCGTGCGGGTGCGTGGACTTCAGCAGGGCGGCCACACCCGCGGCGTGCGGGGAGGCCATCGACGTACCGGCCATATAGCCCCAGGTGCCGCCGGGCAGCGGGCCGAGGATCAGACCGCTGGTCGCCGGGGGCGCGGGGGGCTGGTAGCGGGTCGAGTCGCCGCCCGGGGCCGCGACGTCGACGACGCCCGGACCGTAGTTGGAGAACGAGGATTTGATGCCCTTGGCGCCGGTCGACGAGACCGTCACCACACCCGGCAGCTGGGTCGGGATGTCGAGGCACTCCGACGGGTCGACGACCCGGGTGGCGGGGGTTCCGTCGTTCGGGCTGGACGGGTCGGTGAGCGAGTCGGCCGCGAGGTCGTAGTTCTCGTTGCCGGCCGCGGCCACATTGACCGTGCCCCTGCGCTCGGCGTAGGAGGTGGCCCGGGTGACCGCGTCGACCAGGGCCTTCTGGTCCGGGTCGGTCGTGCAGTTGAAGTACCACGGGTCGGTGTAGTAGCTGTTGTTCGTCACGTCGACGCCGTGCTCGGCGGCCCAGACGAAGCTGCAGACGACCGCCTCGGCGTAGAAGTACCCGGCGGGCGTGGAGGCCTTGATGCCGGCCACCTTCACACCCGGCGCGACCCCGGTGACCCCGACGCCGTTCCTCGCCGCGGCTATCTCGCCCGCGACATGCGTGCCGTGCGGGCTCTCCCCGGTGCCCGGCCGCCACGCGCCGTCCGTCGTGTCCGGTTTGCCGGTCACACAGTTGACGGAGGCCGCGCGGTCGAAGTTGGGCGCGAGGTCCGGGTGCGTGTCGTCCACGCCCGTGTCGATGACGGCGACCGTCACCCTCGGGCTGCCGAGCGTCTTCTTGTGCGCCTGGTCCGCCTTGATGGCGGGCAGGTCCCACTGCAACGGCTCCAGCGGATCCGGTGCGTCGGCCGCGTCCGCCCGCCCGTTGCCCGCCGCCGACTTCGTCGCCCTGGCGACCTCCGCGACCTCTTCGGCGGTCAGCTCCCGGGGCGTGCCGATGTCGGTCGTCGACTGCGCGGGCAGCGGCGCGTTACGGGTGGCACCGGCCGAGCCCACCCCCCTGACCTCGCGCACGGTCTTCGCGAAGTCCGGGTTCTGCGAGGTGGCGACGATGACGCCTATCTGGTCGTACGACGTCACCACCGTGCCGCCCGCCCGGTCGATCGCCTTCCTGACCGACGTGGCCGTGGCGCGCCCGCCGTAGGTGTTCACCACGTACGAGAGCTTCGGACCGTCCGCCGTGACCGGGGAGGGCCCGCCCGCGGTGGCCGCCGTGGCCGAACCGCCGGGCAGGAAGCCGAGCGAGACGGTGAGCGCCAGACCTACGGGCAGCGCCAGCGCGCGCCGTCTTGCGGACCGCAGATGAGCCATGGGTTCTCCACATCATCCGTGCGAGAGCCGTCCCCGCGCGGGGTGCGCTTGGACGGGTACATGACCAGTGAAGTTATCGCTGATCAGCAGGGTTCTTCAATGCTCTTCCACCGTTCCCGGAATCATTTCCACAAGAAAAAGCCGGGTGTTGAACCGCTTCGCGATGCCTCCCGTGCCGTTGTCAGGGGGACGAGCACCTACTTCCCTCTGTGAGGTATTCCCCGATGCCCCAGCCCACCGCACCCGCGTCACGAGGAGATTCCGTGGCTTCCGATGCACCACCGCCCACCCCGGACCCGGCCACGCCGGACCTGCCCACGACGGCCCAGCCCACGACGGCCCAGTTCGTCGAGGTGCAGGAGAGCGCGGAGTTCGGCGATCTGCGCCGTACGTACCGCTCCTTCGCCTTCCCGCTGACCGTCGTCTTCATCGCCTGGTACCTGCTGTACGTCCTGCTGTCCAACTACGCGGGCGGCTTCATGGGCACGAAGCTCTTCGGCAATATCAATGTCGCGCTCGTCCTCGGACTCGCGCAGTTCGTCACCACCTTCCTCATCGCCTGGATCTACTCGCGCCACGCGGCCCGCCGGCTCGACCCGAAGGCGGATGTCATCAAGGCCCGTATGGAGGCGGACGCATGAGCCACTCGCCGACTTTCCCGATCCCGGAGGAACTCTCCCTCCCACTCGCCGCCGCGGGCGACGCCAGCGAGCACCGGCCGCTGATCATCACGCTCTTCGGCCTGTTCGTCGTGGCGACCCTGATCATCACCGTCTGGGCCGGACGCCAGACCAAGAGCGCCTCCGACTTCTACGCGGGCGGCAGACAGTTCACCGGCTTCCAGAACGGACTCGCGGTCTCCGGCGACTACATGTCGGCCGCGTCCTTCCTCGGAATCGCCGGTGCCATCGCCCTCTTCGGCTACGACGGCTTCCTGTACTCCATCGGCTTCCTGGTCGCCTGGCTGGTCGCGCTGCTGCTCGTCGCGGAACCGCTGCGCAACTCCGGGCGCTACACCATGGGTGACGTCCTCGCGTACCGCATGCGCCAGCGCCCGGTCCGTACCGCCGCGGGCACCTCGACCATCGTCGTGTCGATCTTCTATCTGCTGGCGCAGATGGCCGGCGCGGGCGTGCTCGTCTCGCTGCTGCTCGGTATCACCAGCGATGCCGGGAAAGTCGCCATCGTGGTGCTGGTCGGCCTGTTGATGATCATCTATGTGACCATCGGCGGCATGAAGGGCACCACCTGGGTGCAGATGGTCAAGGCCGTTCTGCTGATCGCGGGCACCCTGCTGATCACCTTCCTCATCCTGTGGAAATTCCATTTCAACCTCTCCGACCTGCTCGGTACGGCGGCGAGCAACAGCGGCAAGGGCGCGGCGTTCCTGGAGCCGGGGCTCAAGTACGGAGCCACCGCGACCTCGAAGCTGGACTTCATCTCGCTGGGCATCGCGCTGGTGCTCGGTACGGCGGGACTGCCGCACATCCTGATTCGCTTCTACACCGTCCCGACCGCCAAGGCAGCCCGGAAGTCGGTCATCTGGGCCATTGGCATCATCGGCTCCTTCTATCTGATGACCATCGTGCTCGGCTTCGGCGCCGCCGCCCTGCTCAAGCCCGGCGACATCATCGCGTCCAACAAGGCGGGCAACACGGCGGCCCCGCTGGCCGCCCTGGAGATCGGCGGCGGAGCCGGCTCGACCGGGGGAGCGATCCTGCTCGCCGTGATCTCGGCGGTCGCCTTCGCCACCATCCTCGCGGTGGTCGCGGGCCTCACCCTGGCCTCCTCGTCGTCGTTCGCGCACGACATCTACGCCAACGTCATCCGCAAGGGCGAGGCCACCGAGAAGGAAGAGGTACGGGCCGCTCGCTGGGCCACCGTCGCCATCGGCATCGTCTCCATCGCGCTCGGCGCCCTCGCCCGCGATCTGAACGTGGCCGGGCTCGTCGCGCTCGCCTTCGCCGTCGCCGCCTCGGCCAACCTGCCCACGCTCCTCTACAGCCTGTTCTGGAAGAGGTTCACCACCCAGGGCGCCCTCTGGTCCATCTACGGCGGGCTGTCCTCCTCCGTGCTGCTGGTGCTCTTCTCGCCGGTCGTCTCCGGCAAGCCCAGCTCGATGTTCCCGAACGCCGACTTCCACTTCTTCCCGCTGGAGAACCCCGGCCTGATCTCGATCCCGCTGGGCTTCCTGCTCGGCTGGCTGGGCACCGTACTGTCCAAGGAGGAACCGGACACGGGCAAGTACGCGGAGCTGGAGGTCAAGTCCCTCACCGGTACGGGAGCGCACTGATCCCGCGCTGATCCCCGCGCTGATTCCGCAGGTGGGGAGCCTTTCGCGCGGTCGCGCCGCAGAGTCCTGCGGTGCGGTCGCGCGGCCTCCCGGACCCCCGGACCCGGACGGCCCCCGGCGATGTCAGTGGCCTGACGTAGGCTCGACCGTGTTCGGTCCGATCGCGCCACACCACCGGGAGGGGGATCACGTGCTCATCGACACCTATGGCCGCGTCGCCACGGACCTGCGTGTCTCGCTCACGGACCGGTGCAATCTGCGGTGTACGTACTGCATGCCGGAAGAGGGCCTGCGATGGCTCACCAAGTCCGACCTCCTGAGCGACGACGAGACAGTCCGGCTGATCCGTATCGCCGTGACGAGCCTGGGCATCACCGAAGTCCGCTTCACCGGCGGAGAGCCGCTGCTCAGACCCGGTCTCGTGGGGATCGTGGAGCGCTGCGCCGCACTGGAGCCCCGGCCCAGGATATCGCTGACCACCAACGGCATAGGACTGGGACGTACGGCCGCCGCGCTGAAGGCCGCCGGACTGGACCGGGTCAATGTCTCGCTCGACACCCTGCGCCCCGACGCCTTCAAGACCCTCACCCGCCGCAGCCGGCACGCGGACGTCCTCGCCGGGCTGGCCGCCGCCCGGGAAGCGGGGCTGACCCCCGTCAAGGTCAACACCGTACTGATGCCGGGGCTCAACGAGGACGAGGCCCCCGACCTGCTCGCCTGGGCCGTGGAGAACGGCTACGAGCTGCGCTTCATCGAGCAGATGCCGCTCGACGCCCAGCACGGCTGGAAGCGCGAAGGTATGATCACGGCCGGTGACATCCTGGCGTCGCTGCGTACGCGCTTCGCGCTCACGGAAGAGGGCGACACCGCCCGGGGCTCCGCGCCCGCCGAGCGCTGGATCGTGGACGGCGGGCCGCACCGCGTGGGCGTGATCGGCTCCGTCACCCGCCCGTTCTGCCACGCCTGCGACCGCACCCGGCTGACGGCGGACGGCCAGATCCGCACCTGCCTGTTCGCGCAGGAGGAGACGGACCTGCGGGCCGCGCTGCGCTCCGAGGCGTCCGACGAGGAGATAGCCAGGCTCTGGAGGCTGGCGATGTGGGGCAAGAAGGCGGGCTCGGGCCTCGACGACCCGTCGTTCCTCCAGCCCGAGCGGCCCATGTCAGCCATCGGAGGCTGAGTCCGAGCCCTGCGGCTCCCACTCGCTCAGCGCCACCACATCCTTGAGGAAGCCGCGCACTCCCAGGAACGAGGAGAGATGCTCCCGGTGCTTCTCGCAGGCCAGCCAGGTCTTGCGGCGCTCGGGGGTGTGCAGTTTGGGGTTGTTCCAGGCGAGCACCCAGACAGCCGTGGCGCGACAGCCCTTCGCGGAACAGACGGGGTGCGCGGGCGGCTCGTCGGCCAGCGGGAAGGGGAAGTTCACCTGGCCACACTAGATCGTTTCCGAGCCCCGGAAAAGGCGACGCCGAGCAGCCACGGGGGGAGCTGCCCGGCGTCGGTCCGTCGCTCCGACGGGGGATGCGGAGCGCCTCCAAAGTATGTCACGCGCAACGGGGTGAAGTGCACGGTAACTTCACGATTGATCTGAGCTTTTCTTGAGCTTCGAGGCGTCCACGCGTTTCGGGGACGGCCGGTGGACAGTCCCTGGACGGCTCATGGGCGGCCCCGGCCCCGCCGGAACGCGTCCGTGTCAGGCCGTCCAGTCCTGGGCGGGCGCCGCCTGTTCCCGGCCCGCGGTCCCTCCGGCGTCCGCGTCGGACGGCCCGCCGTGCGCCGGTCCCGCCGCGACGGGACCCGACGGAGGCGCGATCATCGGGGTGAGCGGCGGCGCGACGACGAACGTCGAGGGCAGCGAAGGCACGTTCTCCCGGCCCGCGTTGGCGATCACCACGGCCACATACGGCAGCAGAACCCCCAGAACGAGCGTCACGATCGCGATCGGACGCTGCACATTCCACAGGGCGACGGTGGCGACCACGGACACCGTCCGTACCGACATCGAGATCACATACCGCCGCTGCCGGCGGCGCACATCGTCCGCGAGCCCCTGGCGTGCCCCCGTGATCCGGAAGACCTCGTTGCCGCTCCGCTTCCGCATCACGTTCCACCACCCGATTTCCCGCGCCGGACGCTTCCCGGACCGGACCCCGACCACGGTACGCCGTGGGTCCGGCCGCTACGAGAGCGGGGCACCCCCCATCCTGACCGACGCGTCCGGTACCACCCCGTACGGCCGAGTCCGACATGCGCCGTATGGCTGATGAACACAGACTGGCGCTCATGCGCATATCGCGCAGTGTGAGGAGGCGACCATGAGTTGGTTGTGGGTCATCGTTGTGGGGCTGGTGCTCGGTCTGATCGCCAAAGCGATCCTCCCGGGCAAGCAGAACATCCCTCTCTGGCTGACGGCCGTGTTCGGCATTCTGGGAAGCGTTCTCGGCAACGCGGTCGCGGGCTGGATCGGCGTCGCCAACACGAAGGGCATCGACTGGACCCGGCATGTGCTCCAACTGGTCGGCGCGATCATCGTGGTCGCCCTGGGAGCGAGGCTCTGGGCGATGATCCGGGGCCACAACAGAGGGACGACGGGCACCAGAGAACGCATCTGATCCCGCCCCGGCGCCACGGAGACAGCGCGGTGGCCGGGCCGCGCGGGCACTCCCCGCGTGGCCCGGCCACCGTCGTACGCGCTCGCCGGCCGCTCAGCCGGCCGCTGTGACCTCGACGGCCGCCAGGTTCTTCTTGCCCCGGCGCAGCACGAGCCAGCGGCCGTGCAGCAGCTCGGCCCGGTCGGGAGCCGCGTCCGCGTCGGTGGCCTTGACGTTGTTCACGTACGCGCCGCCCTCCTTGACGGTCCGGCGCGCCGCCGACTTGCTCGGCGCCAGGCCGGTCGCGACCAGGAGATCCGCCAGCGGTCCCAGCTCCTCGACCTCGGCGCGCGGCACCTCGGAGAGCGCCGCGCCCAGCGTCGCCGCGGCCAGGTCCGTCAGCTCGCCCTGGCCGAACAGCGCCCGGGACGCGGCGACGACCGCCGCGCACTGGTCCGCGCCGTGGACGAGGGTGGTCAGTTCCTCCGCCAGCGCCCGCTGGGCCGCGCGGGCCTGCGGGCGCTCCGCGGTGAGCGTCTCCAGCTCCGCCAGCTCGGCACGGGACCGGAAGCTGAGGATCCGGCTGTACGCGGAGATGTCGCGGTCGTCCACGTTCAGCCAGAACTGGTAGAACGCGTACGGCGTGGTCATCTCCGGGTCGAGCCAGACCGCGCCGCCCTCGGTCTTGCCGAACTTGGTCCCGTCGGCCTTCGTCATCAGCGGGGTGGCCAGCGCGTGCACCTCGGCGCCCGGCTCCACCCGGTGGATCAGGTCGAGGCCCGCCGTGAGGTTGCCCCACTGGTCGCTGCCGCCCTGCTGGAGGACGCAGCCGTACCGCCGGTACAGCTCCAGGAAGTCCATGCTCTGGAGCAGCTGGTAGCTGAACTCGGTGTAGCTGATGCCCTCGTCGGACTCCAGCCTGCGGGCGATCGAGTCCTTCGTGAGCATCTTGTTCACCCGGAAGTGCTTGCCGATGTCCCGCAGGAACTCGATCGCGGACAGCCCCGCGGTCCAGTCCAGGTTGTTGACCATCGTGGCCGCGTTCGGGCCCTCGAAGGTCAGGAACGGCTCGATCTGGGACCGCAGCCGGTCCACCCAGCCGGCGACCGTCGCCGGGTCGTTCAGCGTCCGCTCGGCGGTCGGCCGGGGGTCGCCGATCTGCCCGGTGGCCCCGCCGACCAGCGCCAGCGGCCGGTGCCCGGCCTGCTGGAGCCTGCGTACGGTCAGCACCTGGACCAGGTGTCCCACATGCAGGCTGGGCGCGGTCGGGTCGAAGCCGCAATAGAACGTGACGGGACCGTCCGCGAGCGCCTTGCGCAATGCGTCCTCGTCAGTGGACTGGGCGAACAGCCCGCGCCACTTCAGGTCGTCGACGATGTCCGTCACGGTCGTTTCTCTCCTCGAACGGCAGAATGATGTCCGGCCAGTCTAGGGGGGTCACACCCCCTGGCTGACCGAGCTCATGTTGAAGTCCGGGATCCGCAGGGCGGGCATCGCGGCCCTGGTGAACCAGTCGCCCCACTCGCGCGGCAGCGTCCTCTCCGTACGCCCGGCCTCGGCGGCCCGCGAGAGCAGATCGACGGGCGACTCGTTGAACCGGAAGTTGTTCACCTCGCCGACGACCTCGCCGTTCTCGACGAGATATACACCGTCCCTGGTCAGCCCGGTGAGCAGCAGTGTCGCGGGATCGACCTCGCGGATGTACCAGAGGCAGGTCAGCAGCAGCCCGCGCTCCGTACCGGCCACCATCTCCGCCAGCGAGCGCTCCCCGCCGCCGTCCAGGATCAGATTGCCGATGGCGGGCGCGACCGGCAGCCCGGTCAGGCCCGCGCTGTGCCGGGTGGTGATCAGCCGGGCCAGCTCCCCGTCCCGTACCCACGCGGTCGGTGCCAGCGGCAGACCGTTGTCGAAGACCGAGGCGTCGTCGCCCGACGCGTGCGCGATCACGAACGGCGCGGATTCGAGCCCCGGCTCGTTCGGGTCGCTGCGCAGGGTGAGCGGCAGCTCGGAGAGCTTCTCGCCGACGCGGGTGCCACCGCCGGGGCGGGAGAAGACCGTACGGCCCTCCGCGGCGTCCCGGGCCGCCGCGGACCACAGCTGGTAGATCAGCAGATCGGCGACGGCGGTCGGGGGCAGCAGCGTCTCGTACCGCCCGGCGGGCAGCTCGATCTTCCGCTCGGCCCACGCCAGCCGCTGGGCCAGCTCGGTGTCGAGCGAGCCGGGGTCGACGTCCTTGAAGTCGCGTGTGGCCCGGCCGGCCCAGGCGGAGCGGGTGCGGTCGGGGGACTTGGCGTTCAGCTCCAGCGTGCCGCCCGGCTGGTCGTGCCGGAGCCGTACCCCCGTCGACGTACCGAGATAGGTCGAGGTCAGCTCGTGGTGGGCGAATCCGTACAGCTCGCGGCCGCCCGCGCGGGCGTGGGCGAAGGACTCGCCGAGCGCGGGCGCGAAGTCCGCGAAGACGGCGGAGGTCGTCTCGGCGGGCGCGTCCGTGAAGTCCCCGGACGCCTCGCCGGCGGTGACCAGCGGCTGCGCGTCCTCGGCGGGCCCGGCCCCGCGCGCGGCCGCCTCGGCGGCCCGTACCAGCGGCTCCAGGTCGTCGGCGGTGACCGCGGAGCGCGACACGACCCCGGAGGCGGTGCCCCGCGCCCCGTCGACCGTCGCGATGACGGTCAGCGTCCGGCCCCGGGTGACCCCGTTGGTGGTCAGCGCGTTGCCCGCCCAGCGCAGATTGGCGGAGGACTGCTCGTCGGCGATGACCACACAGCCGTCGGTGGTGGACAGGGCGAGAGCGCGCTCGACGATCTCGTGCGGCTTGCTGGCGTTACGGCTGGGGCTCATCGGCCCGCCTCCTGCGTCGTGTTGAGGATATTGACGCCCCGGAAGAGGGCGGAAGGGCAGCCGTGGGAGACCGCCGCCACCTGGCCCGGCTGGGCCTTGCCGCAGTTGAAGGCGCCGCCCAGCACATACGTCTGCGGTCCGCCGACCGCCTCCATCGAGCCCCAGAAGTCGGTGGTCGTCGCCTGGTAGGCGACATCGCGCAGCTGGCCCGCCAGCCTGCCGTTCTCGATACGGAAGAACCGCTGGCCGGTGAACTGGAAGTTGTAGCGCTGCATGTCGATCGACCACGACCGGTCGCCGACCACATAGATCCCGCGCTCCACCCCGCCGATCAGATCCTCCGTACTCAGCCCGCCCGGATCCGGCAGCAGCGACACGTTCGCCATGCGCTGCACGGGCACATGCCCCGGCGAGTCGGCGTACGCGCAGCCGTTGGAGCGGCCGAGACCGGTCAGCTTCGCGATCCGGCGGTCCAGCTGGTAGCCGACGAGCGTGCCGTCCTTGACCAAATCCCAGGACTGGGCCGCGACGCCCTCGTCGTCGTACCCGATCGTCGCCAGTCCGTGCTCGGCGGTGCGGTCGCCCGTCACGTTCATCACCGAGGAGCCGTACGCGAGCTTGCCCAGCTGGTCGAAGGTGGCGAAGGACGTGCCCGCGTACGCGGCCTCGTAACCCAGCGCGCGGTCCAGCTCGGTGGCGTGCCCGATCGACTCGTGGATCGTCAGCCAGAGGTTGGACGGGTCGACCACCAGGTCGTACGTCCCCGCCTCGACGCTCGGCGCCCGCATCTTCTCGGCGAGCAGCCCGGGGATGCGCTCCAGCTCCGTGTCCCAGTCCCAGCCGGTCCCCGTGAGGTACTCCCAGCCGCGCCCCACGGGCGGCGCGATCGTCCGCATCGAGTCGAACTCGCCGCTCTTGCCGTCGACCGCGACGGCGGTGAGCTGCGGATGCAGCCTGACCCGCTGCTGCGTGGTGACCGTCCCCGCCGTGTCCGCGTAGAACTTGTTCTCGTGGACGGTCAGCAGCGACGCGTCCACATGCGCGACGCCCTCGGCCCGCAGCAGCCGCGCGCTCCACTCGGCGAGCAGCCCGGCCTTCTCCTCGTCGGGCACGGTGAACGGGTCGATCTCGTACGCCGACACCCAGGTCTTCTCGTCGTGCACCGGCTCCTCGGCCAGCTCGACGCGCTCGTCGGACCCCGCGGCGGCGATCACCTTCGCCGACAGCCTGGCCATCGCCACGGCCTGCCCGGCCACCCGGGCCGCCGCGTCCATGGACAGATCGACCCCGGACGCGAACCCCCACGCGCCGCCGTGCACCACCCGGACCGCGTACCCCACATCCGTGGTGTCCGAGGACCCGGCCGGCTTCCCGTCCCGCAGCCGCCAGGACGCGCCGCGCACCCGCTCGAACCGGAAGTCGGCGTGGTCCGCCCCCAGCGCCCGCGCCCTGGCGAGCGCGGCATCGGCGAGCGCCCGCAGTGGCAGTGCCAGAAACGACTGATCTACCTCATGGGGCACGTGGGCCTCCCCTTCTCACACCTCAGGAATGGGATATCCCCGCAGTGAATCACGCGGGACCGACAGCCCGGAGACCCCACCACACTCTCCCCCACCTCGGACATACCCTGTGGTATATGCCCGCGCACTCGGAGTGATGACGGAGTGCACGGGGGCGCACAGGGGCGTGCGGAGGCGTGCCGCGTACCGCCGCCGCGTATCAGGCCGAGGCCGCTTCGGGGGCCGCTTTCTGTAGAGATCCAACAGGGACGGTCCCCGGGTGCTGTCAGGGGTCGATTCTCCGTGGGCGGGTCGGTGCGGATAGGTTTCTCGCGGTACTTCCAGGGGCTTCCAGGAGTGCCGGACCGCTGGAAGACCTAGGGAAAGGCTGATCCGTTGAGCCGCTCGGTTCTCGTGACCGGAGGAAACCGGGGCATCGGCCTCGCCATCGCCCGCGCCTTCGCCGACAACGGCGACAAGGTCGCTCTCACCTATCGCTCCGGCGAACCGCCGAAGGAGCTGACGGAGCTGGGCTGCCTGGCGGTCCGCTGCGACATCACCGACGCCGAGCAGGTGGAGCAGGCATACAAGGAGATCGAGGAGAAGCACGGTCCCGTGGAGGTGCTGGTGGCCAACGCCGGTGTCACCAAGGACCAGCTGCTGATGCGGATGTCCGAGGACGACTTCACCTCCGTACTCGACACCAACCTCACCGGCACCTTCCGCGTGGTCAAGCGGGCCAACCGCGCCATGCTGCGGGCCAAGAAGGGCCGGGTCGTCCTGATCTCGTCGGTGGTCGGGCTGCTCGGCTCGGCGGGACAGGCGAACTACGCCGCGTCCAAGGCCGGCCTGGTCGGCTTCGCGCGCTCGCTCGCCCGTGAGCTGGGCTCGCGGAACATCACCTTCAACGTCGTCGCGCCCGGCTTCGTCGACACCGACATGACCAAGGTCCTCAGCGACGAGCAGCGCGCGGGCATCGTCGCGCAGGTGCCGCTCGGCCGTTACGCGCAGCCGGAGGAGATCGCCGCGACGGTGCGGTTCCTCGCCTCCGACGACGCCTCGTACATCACTGGAGCCGTCATTCCCGTTGACGGCGGATTGGGCATGGGTCACTGATCACATGAGTGGAATCCTCGCCGGCAAGCGCATTCTCGTGACGGGCGTCCTCACGGAGTCCTCCATCGCCTTCCAGGCCGCCAAGGTGGCGCAGGAGGAGGGCGCCGAGGTCATCCTCACCGGCTTCGGCCGGCTCACGCTCGTCGAGCGCATCGCCAAGCGGCTGCCCAAGACGGCCCCGGTCATCGAGCTGGACGTCACCAACCAGGAGCACCTGGACGGACTGGCCGACAAGGTCCGCGAACTCCAGGGCGAGGGTGCCGGACTCGACGGTGTCGTGCACTCGATCGCCTTCGGTCCGCAGGGCGCCTTCAACTTCCTCGAAGCCGGCTGGGAGGACGTCTCGACAGCGGTACACGTCTCCGCGTACTCGCTCAAGTCGCTCACGACGGCCTGCCTGCCGCTGATGGAGCGCGGCGGCTCGGTCGTCGGCCTCACCTTCGACGCGCAGTTCGCCTGGCCGAAGTACGACTGGATGGGCGTCGCCAAGGCGGCCCTGGAGTCGACCAACCGCTATCTCGCCCGTGACCTGGGCGCGCGGAACATCCGCTGCAACCTGGTCTCGGCCGGACCGCTCAAGTCGATGGCCGCCAAGTCCATCCCGGGCTTCGAGACGCTCGCGGACATCTGGAACGACCGCGCCCCGATGGAGTGGGACATGTCCGACGCGGAGCCGGCCGGCCGCGGGGTCGTCGCTCTGCTGTCGGACTTCTTCCCGAAGACGACCGGCGAGATCGTGCATGTCGACGGTGGCGTGCACATCATGGGCGCCTGACCGTCGCACCAAGGCACGCATCCGCCGTTACGGGAGCCGCGTGACCGTCCGAGGACGGCGCGCGGCTCCCGCGCGTGACGGGCCGGTTTCCCCGAGTCGAAAAGTGCGCGATTTCCGCGCACACTTGGGTCAATCGGTTGATTACGGCCTCGCGGGGGAGGAGGTGTGCGCGTGCGCCCGCTCTCGTACCGTCCGCTCTCGTACCGCGTGCTCCTTCGCTGCTTCTGTACGGCGCTCACGGCCGCCGCGCTGATGGCACCGGCCGCCGCGGTCGCCGCGGGCCGGGGGGAGTCCGACTGCTCCACGGTCGTCCGGGGCTCCCGCGCCACCGCGTCCTGCCACAACCCGTACCCGGAGACCGACCGGGTCCGGCTGCACATCACCTGCGAGCGCTGGTGGGACATCGGCTCGGACAGCGCCCCCGTGGAGATCGGTCCCGCCGGGCGCGCCACCCTCACCGACCGCTGCTGGAAAGAGATACGCGCGGTGTGGATCACCCACGAACCCGTATGAGCGGGGGATGTCAGGCCCGGTCGGTTCCGCCGCGCGGCGCGTGGCCGGTCGCCTCGGCACCCGCCGTCTCCACGTCGCCCGCCGAGGGAGCCTGGCTCTGGGCCGTGCTGCTCGGCCTTGTGAACTGCTCCTTCCCGCTGGCGCTCACCATGATCGGCATGTGGTCGAGGGCCGGCGCGGGTGCCGTACGGCTCTCCGCCTTCGCCCAGAGCACCGGTTATCTGATCTCGATCCCGGGTCCGCTGCTGGTGGGGGGCCTGTACCAGCACACCGGCGGCAGGGGGCTGCCGCTCGCGCTGATGGCGGGGCTCCTCGTACCGCAGATGATCGCCGGTACGGTCGCGGGACGGGACCGGGCGACCGAGGACGAAACCCGGATGCGAGACTGACCGTATGCCAGTCCTCGACCCGAACCCCCAGAACGGCCAGCGCAAGCTGCTCCTCGTCTTCGGCACGATCATCGGCATCATGGTGGTCATCAGTGTCATCGCCACCCTCGCGAGCCCGTAACAGGCCGTCCTCCCCATCCCCTAGGGGGCAAGCCTCAGGGTGAAGTAGGTGGGTTACCGGATGGGCCCGGCCGCTTCCGTTCCGTAGGTTCTGAGTACGTCGAACCGCGACCTACGGAGGAGGCGGCCATGCCGGCCAGAACCCACGCCCGGCCCCATGTCCGGACGCACACCCGGACACAGCCCCGGGCGGTCTCCGATCCCGCCGGGGGCGGCCTCGGGATGGGGCTGCCGTGGTGGTGCGTGGCGCTGCCGGTGGTCGCCTTCGCCGTGCTGTTCATCCTGGTGGCCGACCCCGCTCAGGCGCACGCAGTCGGTGACGATTCCGGGCTGGGGCGGTTCGCGGAGCGGATATGGATGACGCTCGCCCGGTAGCGCCGGGCGGTGCCGGTCAGCCGCCGCGCGCCGTTCACTCGTGCCGGTACGAGGGCTGTCAACACCCTGCGCCCGATGGCGGGTTTCATGCGAAGCTGGAATGCATGAGCGCCGAAACACCGCGAAGGATCGTCCTACTCCGGCACGCGAAGGCCGACTGGCCAGAGGTGTCCGATCATGAGCGCCCGCTCGCCGACCGGGGCCGCGTGGACGCGCCCGTGGCGGGCCGCAGCCTCGCCGGGACCGGTATCGACTTCGATCTGGCTCTCTGTTCGACCTCGGCCAGGACCCGCGAGACCTGGAAGCTGGTCGTCCCGGAGCTGCCGCAGCGCCCCAGGACCAGCTACGAGGACCGGTTGTACGAGGCATCGCTCGGCGAGCTGATCGCGTTGCTCAACGAGACACCCGACGAGGTGCGCGATCTGCTGCTGATCGGCCACAACCCGGGGATGCACGCGCTCGCCGACGCCCTCGCGGGCGAGGCGGACGGCTCGGCCCTGTCCCGGATGACCCGCACCGGGTTCCCGACGGCGGCGTACGCGATCGTGACGTTCACCGGCGGCTGGAAGACGGTGGAGCACGGGGTGGGCAGGCTCGTCGAATTCTGGACCCCGCACGGCTGAGCGGCACGGCTCCGTTACGTACCGGCCGCG
Source organism: Streptomyces sp. NPDC088554 (assembly GCF_044752945.1). Lineage (NCBI taxonomy): Bacteria > Bacillati > Actinomycetota > Actinomycetes > Kitasatosporales > Streptomycetaceae > Streptomyces > Streptomyces sp. NPDC088554. The sequence continues at coordinate 239,859 of NZ_JBIVMF010000008.1, forward strand.
CCCCGGTCGTTGCGTACATTCGGTAGGCGGGTCGGTACATCCGTACATCCGTACGTCTGCACGGCCGCGCCCCGGCTGCTGCCGTACGGACGAAGGCAGCGGCCCCGGCGCGGACAGGGGGTGTCGTGCCGGGGCCGAGGGGTTCCGGGCTCAGCCGATCGGTTGTCCCGTCCCGTCCTCCCCATCGGCGGTCTCGACCTCTTCCCGGCTGATGCCCAGCAGATACAGCACGGTGTCGAGGAACGGCACGTTGACCGCGGTGTGGGCCGCCTTCCGGACCACGGGCTTTGCGTTGAAGGCGACGCCGAGCCCTGCCGCGTTCAGCATGTCGAGGTCGTTGGCGCCGTCGCCGATCGCGACGGTCTGGGCCAGCGGCACCCCCGCCTCGGCGGCGAACCGGCGCAGCAGCCGGGCCTTGCCCGCGCGGTCGACGATCTCGCCGGTCACCCGGCCGGTGAACTTCCCGTCCACGATCTCCAGGGTGTTGGCGGAGGCGAAGTCGAGCCCCAGCTCCTCCTTGAGGGCGTCGGTGACCTGGGTGAATCCGCCCGAGACGACGCCCACTTGGTAGCCGAGCCGCTTGAGCGTACGGACCAGGGTGCGGGCCCCCGGTGTGAGCCGGACCTCGGCCCGTACCTTCTGGACCACCGAGGCGTCGAGTCCGGCGAGCAGCGCGACCCGGGCGTGCAGCGACTGCTCGAAGTCCAGCTCGCCGCTCATCGCCCTGGCGGTCACCTCGGCGACCTCCGCCTCGCAGCCCGCGTGGGCCGCGAACAGCTCGATGACCTCGTCCTGGATGAGGGTCGAGTCCACATCCATGACGACGAGCCGCTGGGCCCGGCGGTGCAGTCCGGCGGAGACGACCGCGACATCCACCCCGATCTCGGCGGCGGAGGTGGCCAGCGCGGTGCGCAGGGGTTCGGTCTGTACACCGGAGACCGCGAATTCGACCGCGGTGACCGGATACTTCGCCAGTCGGAAGATCCGGTCGATATTGCCGCCGGTCTTGGTGATGCTGGCCGCTATCGTCGCCGTCGACTCCGCGGTCAGGGGGTTGCCGAGCACGGTGACATGCGAACGGCCACTTCCGCGTGGCCGGTTGTCGCCGGTGCCGGAGATGATCTCGGCCTGGAGATCGAGCGATTCCGTCCAACTGTGCACGGTCGCCCGCAGCGCGCCCTCGCTGGTGCCCGCCGCGGTCGGCGAGGTGACCAGCGCGCACAGGACGATACGGCCACGGGTGACGACCTGCTCGATGTCGATCACATCGACGGAGTAGGCGGCGAGGGTGTCGAAGAGCCCTGCGGTGAGCCCTGGGCGGTCCTTCCCGAAGATCTTGACCAGCAGGGTAGGGACATCGGAGTTCCGGGGTGGCTGAGATGCGCTCATGGTGGTTCCACCGTATCGGGCGGGGCCGGAGACCGGCCGAGTGTCCCGCGTGACGGACATTCGGCACCGGTCGTGACGGACATCCGACACCGGGCGCGAGGGATATTCACCACTGGATGTAACGGACATTCGGCGCGGCCCGCGATGAATATATCCGCCACCGCTCCACCCGCCGGATTTATCCCACTTGCGATTGTTCCCCGTATTCGCGCTGAGCCGCCCCGCAGGCTGTTACATGCTTGTGCCTGTAATGCACCTGGCCCAGCTTTCAAAGACGGGAGCGAGCCTGAAATAGTTCCCACGATGTTCGCCGTCCCTGGACTCCCTGCGATGGGGGAAACTCGGGGGAAACTTAGTGGGGCATGGAGTGCCGGAACTCGTACTGGAATTGAACGGAAGCACCTGGGCGCTCGATCGGTCCAGGTCGTACACCCTTGGCCGTGATCCACAGGGCGACCTGGTGATCGACGATGCCAGGGTCTCGTGGCGCCACGCCACCGTGAGCTGGGACGGCCGCAGTTGGGTCATCGATGACCACGGGAGCACCAACGGCACCTATGTGCAGGGGCGGCGCGTCCAGCACACGGAGATAGGCCCCGGCTCGGCCGTACATCTCGGAAACGCCACCGACGGCCCCCGGGTGAGCCTCATCGCCGCGGCCGCGGGTGCCGGAGCGTACGGCGCGCAGGGGGCGCCCGCGCAGCACGTACCCCAGCAGGCCCAGCAAGCACCGCAGGCCCAGCAAGCACCGCAGCTTCAGGGGCAGGGCACCCCCGGCTGGGCGTCCCAGCAGCAGGCATCCGCCCAGCAGGGCTGGCAGCCGCAGCAGCAGGCGCCGGTCCCGTCCCAGCAGGGCCGGGCCGTCGGCCCCGGCGCGCCCTTCGGGCAGGAGGTTCCCGGCTCGGGCGGCGCCGCGGGGGCACCGCCCGCGTACGGCGACCGCAGCCCGACCACCTTCCACGAGTTCTCGCTCGGCCGCGTGATGCGCATCGGACGCGCGCTGGAGAACGAGCTGGTCGTCTCCGACCTCCAGGTCTCCCGCCTGCACGCCGAGTTCACCGCGACCCCCGACGGACGCTTCGAGATCCGGGACCTCGGATCCCACAACGGCACGTACGTCAACGGCCAGCCGATCGCCAAGTCGGGCACCGTCCACCTCGGCCCGAACGACATCGTCGGTGTCGGTCACTCGACGTTCCGGCTCGTCGGTGACCGCCTGGAGGAGTTCGTCGACACCGGCGACGTCTCCTTCTCGGCCCGCCATCTGACGGTGACGGTCGACGGCGGCAAGCAGATCCTCAAGGACGTCTCCTTCGGCGTACCCGAGAAGTCGCTCATCGCGGTCATCGGGCCGTCCGGATCCGGCAAGTCCACCCTGCTCAAGGCGCTCACCGGCTACCGCCCCGCCGACCAGGGCGATGTCCTCTACGACAACCGGAACCTCTACAAGCAGTTCGCCGAGCTGCGTCAGCGCATCGGTCTGGTCCCGCAGGACGACATCCTGCACAAGGAGCTGACCGTCAAGAAGGCGCTCCGGTACGCGGCCAAGCTCCGCTTCCCCGGCGACACCGCCGAGGCCGAGCGCGAGGCCCGGATCGGTGAGGTGCTGGGCGAGCTGAAGCTCGACATCCACAAGGACAAGAAGATCACCTCGCTCTCCGGTGGCCAGCGCAAGCGCGTGTCCGTCGCCCTGGAGCTGCTCACCAAGCCGTCGCTCATCTTCCTGGACGAGCCGACCTCCGGCCTGGACCCGGGCATGGACCGCGATGTCATGCAGTTGCTGCGCGGCCTCGCCGACGACGGCCGTACGGTCCTGGTGGTCACCCACTCCGTCGCGGAGCTGGCGATCTGCGACAAGCTGCTCGTGATGGCGCCCGGCGGCTCCGTGGCGTACTTCGGTCCGCCGGAGGAAGCGCTCAACTTCTTCGGCTACAGCACCTGGGCCGATGTCTTCTCGGCCTTCGAGAACTACCGCGACTACGACTGGGCGGGCCGCTGGCGCGGCTCGCAGCACTACCAGATGTACGCCGCCGACATCGACGCCGTCGCCGCGCAGTCCGTCCATATGCAGAAGGCGCAGCAGATGCGCCCGCCGAAGGCGCAGAGCTGGGGATCGCAGCTCTGGACGCTGATCCGCCGCTATGTCTCCGTGATCGCGTCCGACAAGGGCTTCATGGCACTGCTGGTGATCCTGCCCGCCGTGCTCGGCGTGGTCAGTACCGTGATCCCGGCGAAGTTCGGCCTCGGCCCGCCCGAGGCGCCCGCCCGGTTCAACGGCGGTGCGGGGACGATCATGCTCGTCCTCACCGTCGGGATGTGCTTCACCGGCGCGGCCAACTCCGTACGTGAACTGATCAAGGAGCGGGTGATCTACGAACGGGAACGCGCCACCGGCCTGTCCCGCTCCGCCTATCTGATGTCAAAGGTGATCACACTCGGTGTGATCACGGCCTTCCAGGGCGTCATCATCTGCGGCATCGGCTTCGCCCCCCGCGTCCTGCCCACCGAGGGCCTGATCATGCCGCCGGCCGTCGAGATGTGCCTGGTGGTCATCGCGCTCGGCTTCACCTCGATGATGTTCGGCCTGGTCATCTCCTCGCTGGTGAAGACCGCCGAGAAGACCATGCCGCTGCTGGTCATGTTCGCGATCGTCCAGGTGGTCTTCACCGGGGTCCTCTTCCAGCTCTTCGACTCGCCGGGGCTCGAACAGTTCGCCTGGCTGATGCCGTCGCGCTGGGCCATCGCGGGCGTGGGCACCACGCTCGACCTGTCGCATCTGATGGCGCCGTGGGACCTCGACAACCCCACCAGCCTGGACCCGTTGTGGGAGCACTCGGCGAGCCAGTGGTTCATGGACATCTCGGTCCTGCTGATCATCGGCGCCCTCCTCGGCGTCGTGGTGTCGCGCCTGCTGCGCCGCCACGAGCCGGAGGTCATGCGCAAGTAGGACGTTCCGTGCGTGCGTACGTTCCGTGCGTACGCCCTGTATGTACGTACGCACGGAAACGCGACGCGAAAACGCCCGAGGGCGGCACCCGCATGGGGTGCCGCCCTCCGGCGTTCGCGCGCTGCCGCGTGGGCAGTGGCCTCAGCTGCCTCAGTAGGCGCTGTTGACGTTGTCCATCGAGCCGTACCGGTCGGCCGCGTAGTTGGCCGCGGCGACGATGTTGGCGACCGGGTCGTAGATGTCGTTCGACGTGCCGTTGACGTGGTACGCCTTGAACGTCGGGGGGATCACCTGGAGCAGGCCCTTCGAGGGGATGCCGTTCCGGGCGTTGATGTCCCAGAGGTTGATCGCCTTCGGGTTACCGCTCGACTCACGGATGATGTTGCGGTGCAGGCCGTTGTACGAGCCGGGGATGCCGTGCTGCTTCATGATGGCCAGCGACTCGCGGATCCAGCCGTCCAGGTTGTTGGCGTAGACCGGCTTGCGGACGGTGGAGCGGCTGGTGTCGGCCTTGGCGCGCTTCTTCGCGTCGGCCTTCACCTTGGCGGCGGCCTCGACCTTCGACTTGTCGGCGGCCGCGGACTTCGCCGCGGAGACGGCGGAGGTGTGCTGCTTGGCGATGATCGCGTGCACGGCAGAGGTCTGGGCGCCGTCCGTGGTCGAGGTCCATGCCACCGGGGAGGCGACGACGGACTTCGACGGGGACGAGGACTCGGCGACGGCGGTGCCGTTGCTGCCGGGAACCAGCGAGAACGTGACGGCGGCGACTCCGGCGGCGGCTATGCCGGCCATGGAGGCCTTCTGGGTCTTGTTCAGACGACTGAGGCCAGGGGTGCGTGACGAGAACATAGAGACGTACCTCTTCGAGTAGCGGGAGTCGCGGAGGCCGGACGGCCAGCCGTACTCGGCGGCGACTTCAGCAATTGTTAGCGGCCGCAAAACGCCCTGGCAAAGGTGTGACGTACGACCCCGGATAGTGGAGCTGGGCGCCGCGAAGACGCCCAGCTGACCGCTTATCCCGGGCTCACAGCGGCCTCTTCCGTCGACTAGCGCGGTTCGTAAGTGACGTGGGTCCTATGCCGGGGCTCACACCGGGGGTACCCCGACCTGACCGAGAGTTGCTTCCGCAACGCGATGTGTGAGGGGTTTCCGGGGTCCCCGCGCCAGCGTCCCCGGGGTCCCCGCGCCAGCGTCCCCGGGGTCCCCGCGCCCAGCGTCCCCAGGGCCTACGCGTCCCGCGTCGCGGGCAGCAGAAGGTGGACGTCCCCGAACTCGTGCCAGAGGTAGCGCCGCCGCAGTGCCTCCCCGTACCCCCGGGCCAGTGCCGCCCGCCCGGCGATGGCCTCCAGCATCAGCAGATGCGAGGCCCCGGGCTCGTGCAGCCCGGTCAGCAGCCCGTCCACCGCGCGCACCCCGCGCCCCGGCGACACCACCAGATCCGTCCAGCCCGAGGCCGCCCGCACCCGCCCGCCGGGCTCCGCCGCCGACTCCAGGGCCCGTACGGCCGTCGTACCGACCGCGACGACCAGGCCGCCGCCCGCCCTCGCCGCGTTCACCAGCCGGGCCGTCGGCTCCGGCACCGCGAAGCGCTCCGGGTACGGCGGCTCGTGGGCCTCCGTCGACGCCACCCCCGTGTGCAGCGTGACCGGCGCGAAGCGGATGCCCCGGACCACCAGCTCCGCGACCAGCCGGGCCGTGAAGGGCCGCCCGGCGCTCGGCATCTCCGCCGAGCCGAGACCATCGGGGGAGGGGCGCGCGAATACGGTCTGATAGACGGAGAGCGGCTGGTCCCGCTCCGTATACCCGTACCGGATGGGCCGCCCGTACCGCCGCAGCAGCCACGGCACACCACGGGACGGCACCTCGGCCCACCACAGCCGGGTCCCCGCCGGATCCAGCGGCTCCGCCAGCACCAGCCGCTCCCCGCCCGGCAGCCGCACGACCGCCCCCGTCGGTCCCCCGGCCCGGGGCAGCGTGGCGCCCGAGCGCCGGTCCGGCGTCCGCAGCTCCACCGCCCACCTGCCGTCGTCACCGCACGTCGAGAAGTGCACGACCACCCGCACATCGCCCAGATACCCGTTGACCGCCGCCGGCAGCGTCGCCGACGTATTGACCACCAGCACATCCCCGGCCCGCAGCTGCCCCGGCAGCTCCCCGAAGGCGTGATGCGTCACCCGGGTGCCCCGCGAGACCAGCAGCCGTACGTCGTCCCGGCCCGCCCCGCGCTGCTCCGCCGGAACCCGCGCCGACAGCTCCTCGGGCACCACGGGCGCGGTCACCTCGGCCCCAGCAGCCCGGCCACCGTGTACCGGCCGCTCACCGGCCGGCGCTCCAGCAGCCGCAGAAAGCCCGGCACCACCGATTCCGGCGTGGGCCGGGCCGCCGCGTCGTCCGGCACGGCCGCCGCGTACAGGTCCGTCCCCATGTCCCCCGGATCCACCGCCCACACCCGCAGCCCCGGCTCCTCCACCGCCAGCACCGCCGCGAGCTGGTCCAGCGCCGCCTTGGACGCCCCGTAACCGCCCCAGCTCCCGTAAGCCTCCGCCGCCGCGTCCGAGCTGACCGTGATCACCGTGCCCGCCGCGCTCGCCCGCAGGAGCGGCAGCGCCCGCGCCACCAGCCCCAGCGCCGCCACCACATTGGTCTCCAGCGCCGCCCGCAGCCCGTCGAGCGGCAGCGCGTCCAGCCGTACGAGCGGCTCCGCGCCCAGCGCACTGGCATTGCTGACCAGGAGATCCAGCCCGCCCAGATCCGCCGCCGCGGCCACCAGCTCCGTACGGTGCGCGGCGTCCGTCACATCCCCGGCGAGCGCCACCACCCTCGTCCCGTGCGCCCCGACCGCCGCTGCCGCCTCCTTGAGTACGTACGGGGTCCTGGCATCCAGCACCAGATCCCAGCCGCGCCGGGCCAGCGCCTCCGCCAGCGCCCGCCCCAGCCCCTTCGACGCCCCTGTGATGACCGCTACCGGCATGACACCGCTCCTCCGCTCGCCGTCCACCGCGTCCGACGCACGCGGTACCGCCACCGTAGGAACGCGCGCCCCCGCGCCGCCTCGGACGCGGGCCGCTGTCGCCAGGGCATTTCGGCCTAGGCCAAGAGCCCCGGTCGCGGGGGGTCCCGAGGCCGATACGCGCAGGTCGGAAGGCCGGTACGGTGAGGCCATGAGTCACCGACCGCGCTCGGGCCTCGCCGCCGTGAGCACCGCGCTCCTCGCGATGAGCAGACACCTGGAGGTGCGCGACGTCCTCAAGACGATCGTCGCCTCCGCCCGTGAACTGCTCGACGCCGAATACGCGGCGCTCGGTGTCCCCGACGACCACGGCGGCTTCGCCCAGTTCGTCGTCGACGGAGTCAGCGACGAACAGTGGAAGGCCATCGGCCCCCTCCCGCGCCAGCACGGCATCCTCGCCGCGATGCTCAGCGAGGAGCGGCCCGAGCGGCTCGCCGACGTACGCGAGGACCCCCGCTTCGAGGGCTGGCCCGCCGCCCACCCCGCTATGTCGGACTTCCTCGGCGTGCCCGTCAGGGACGGCGACGAGACCATCGCCGCGCTCTTCCTCGCCAACAAACGCTGCCCCAGGCCGAACGGCGGCTGCGGATTCACCGAGGAGGACGAGGAACTCCTCACGATCCTCGCCCAGCACGCCGCCATCGCCCTCACCAACGCCCGGCTGTACGAACGCAGCCGCGAGCTGAGCATCGTCGAGGAGCGCTCCCGCCTCGCGCACGAGCTGCACGACGCCGTCAGCCAGAAACTCTTCTCCCTGCGGCTGACCGCCCAGGCCGCCGCCGCCCTCGTGGACCGTGACCCGGCCCGCGCCAAGGACGAACTCCACCAGGTCGCCGCCCTGGCCGCCGAGGCCGTCGACGAGCTGCGCGCCGCCGTGGTCGAGCTGCGCCCCGCGGCCCTGGACGAGGACGGCCTCATCCACACCCTCCGCACCCAGATCCAGGTCCTCGACCGCGCCCACTCCGCGCGGGTCACCTTCGACAGCTCCGGGGTACGCGCGCTCCCCGCCGCCCAGGAGGAGGCGCTGCTGCGCGTGGCCCAGGAGGCCCTGCACAACGCCCTGCGCCACTCCGGCGGCGACCGGGTCGAGGTCACCCTCGTCCGCCGGGGCCCCGGCGCGGTCCTCGCCGTCACCGACAACGGCTCGGGCTTCGAACCCCGTACGGTCCGCCATGCCGGCCGCCATCTGGGGCTCGTCTCCATGGGGGACCGGGCGAGCGGCGTCGGCGGCAGGCTCGGAGTGCGGTCCGCGCCCGGACAGGGCACCACGATCGAGATGGAGGTCCCAGGTGGCTGACAGAACCATCCGTGTGCTGCTGGTGGACGATCACCAGGTGGTCAGACGGGGGCTGCGTACGTTCCTGGAGATCCAGGACGACATCGAGGTCGTCGGCGAGGCGTCCGACGGCGCCGAGGGGGTGGCCCGCACCGAGGAACTGCGCCCCGACGTCGTCCTCATGGACATCAAGATGCCCGGCACCGACGGCATCGAGGCGCTGCGCAGACTCCGCGAGCTGGCCAACCCGGCCAGGGTCCTGATCGTGACCAGCTTCACCGAACAGCGCACCGTGGTGCCCGCCCTGCGCGCGGGCGCCTTCGGTTACGTATACAAGGACGTCGACCCCGAGGCGCTGGCCGGCGCGATCCGTTCCGTACACGCGGGGCATGTCCTGCTCCAGCCCGAGGTCGCGGGCGCGCTGCTGGCCCAGGACGACCACAGCGGTGGCGGCCAGGGGCGGGGGACGACGCTGACCGAGCGGGAGCGCGAGGTGCTCACGCTGATAGCGGACGGGCGCTCCAACCGGGAGATCGCGCGGGCGCTGGTGCTCTCCGAGAAGACGGTCAAGACCCATGTCTCGAACATCCTGATGAAACTGGATCTCTCGGACCGGACCCAGGCGGCGCTGTGGGCGGTACGCCATGGGGTGACCGACTGATCAGCGCTGCTCAGGGGCGTGCCGGGGATATATCGGGGGATTGCCCGGAGGCCATCCGGAAGGTCATCTTCCGATCCGAGATTCATACTGTCGGGTGGATGTCACCCACACGGCGCACCCTGATCGTCGACCGGGCGTTCTTCATGGCGTACCACGGTGTCCCGCCGCGGTCTTGATCAAACGATGTAAGGAACATCCCATGAAGGTTGCCAAGAAGGCCGCCCTGGTCCTCGTCACCGCCGGTCTCGCCGCGGGCGCCTCCGCTGGCGCCGCGTTCGCCACCACCGGCGGCGCCCACGCCGACGGCACCGCGGTGAACTCCCCGGGCGTCGGCTCCGGCAACGTGGTCCAGGTCCCGGTCCACGTCCCGGTCAACCTCACCGGCAACACGGTCAGCGTGATCGGCCTCCTGAACCCCGCCCTCGGCAACAGCTCGGCGAACTTCTAGGGGCTCGGTTCGCCTCCGGGGCGCGCCTGCCGCTGTCGACGGTCGACCATGATCGGTTCGTTCGTTCCTCACGAACCGCCGCGCGCTCTCCTCTCCGACAGCGACGCGCCCCTTCGGCTCACTCGCCGGGTGGTGACCGGAGCAGGTGAGCCAGGACCGTGCGAAACAGGGGCCGGGGTCCGGGGCATCCGCCTCCGGGCCCCGGCCCTGTCCGTCGGCCGGGGTCAGTGCCGTTCCCGCTCCTCGACGTACGCGTTGTACGCCGCCACCTGAGCCCGCCGGGCGAAGCGTTCCACCGGGCGCAGGGCCTCCCCGCGTGTCGCCATCTCCGACGCGCTCACCGCGCCGCCGTGCCCGTGCTCGTACGCCAGCGAGACCAGCAACCCCACCCGCTGCGCCAGTTCGAGCACCCGTACCGCACGCGGCGGATACCCCGGCGCCAGAATCTCGCGGCCCCGCTCCGCCCGCGCCCGGTACGCGTCGAGCGCCGCCTCCGCCACCGGGCCCGAGGCCGCCACATCCAGCCGGGACAGCACCCGCGTCGCGTCCCGCAGCGCCTCGGCCAGCTCGCGCTCCGCCTCGCCCAGCGAGGGGACGTCCGCCGGCGGGGCCTCCCGTACCGGCAGACAGTGCCAGCGGACCTCGACATGCGCATCGCCCTCAGGACCCACCGCCGTCACCTCGGGGACCAGACCGTACGGCGCCCCCGTGGCGATCACCGCCTCCTCGGCGTCCAGGGCGCGCGCGTTGAACTCCGGGGGCCCGCTGAGCCCCAGCGGATGCCCCGGTACGGGCAGCGCGACCCGGAAACCGGTCACGCCGAGCGCCCGCAGCCGCCCCAGTGCCAGCGTGAGCCCGACCGGCCCCGATTCGCCGGGCAGCCCCTCCACCCGGTGCGACGCGTCGTCGCCGACCACCGCGAGCACGGCGTCGTCCGGCGATACAAACCCGGCCAACAGGGCGTTTCCCCATGCGGCCAGCAGTCCTGAACGTGGTTGCGAAAGCATGGCCCCAGCCTAGGGAACGGACCTCAGGGCCGGACCACTCGACCGGTGGCGTAGGTTTTCCTTGGGGCCCGTGCCTACAGGCACATCCGAAACCTCAAGACGATTGCATGGGGAGACAACGCGCTCATGAGCGATGTACTGGAGCTGGTGGACGTATCCGTGGTCCGCGACGGACGCGCTCTGGTGGAAGATGTCTCCTGGTCGGTCAAGGAGGGGGAACGCTGGGTGATCCTCGGTCCCAACGGCGCCGGCAAGACCACCCTCCTCAACCTCGCGTCCAGCTACCTCTTCCCGACCACCGGCGGGGTGAAGATCCTCGACGAGCGCCTCGGCAAGGTCGACGTCTTCGATCTGCGTCCGCGCATCGGTATCGCGGGTATCGCCATGGCCGAGAAGCTGCCCAAGCGGCAGACCGTCCTGGAGACCGTCCTCACGGCCGCGTACGGCATGACCGCGACCTGGCACGAGAACTACGACGAGGTCGACGAGCAGCGCGCCCGCGCCTTCCTCGACCGGCTGGGCATGACCGACTTCCTGGGCCGCAGGTTCGGCACCCTCTCCGAGGGCGAACGCAAGCGCACCCTGATCGCCCGCGCGATGATGACCGACCCCGAACTGCTGCTCCTGGACGAGCCCGCGGCCGGACTGGACCTCGGCGGCCGGGAGGATCTGGTACGACGGCTCGGCCGCCTGGCGCGCGACCCGTACGCCCCCTCCATGATCATGGTCACCCACCATGTCGAGGAGATCCCGCCCGGGTTCACCCATGTCCTGATGATCCGGCAGGGCAAGGTGCTCGCCGCGGGACCGGTGGAGATGGAACTGACCTCGCGCAACCTCTCCCTCTGTTTCGGCCTCCCGCTCATCGTCGAACACAGCGGCGAGCGCTGGACCGCGCACGGCCTGCCGCTCGGCTGACATCCGCAAGGTCACGCCGAGTTGACCCGATATCACCCCTGTCGGGACAGGGACTCCCGGACCTACCATGAACGTGTGGAAATCGACGCGTGGGTGTGGTGGCTGATCGGTGCCGTCGGACTGGGCATCCCGCTGGTCATAACGGCGATGCCCGAGTTCGGCATGTTCTCGGCCGGAGCGGTCGCGGGAGCCGTGACGGCGGCGCTGGGCGGCGGAGTGGTCGCCCAGGTCCTGGTGTTCGTCGTGGTGTCCGTCGCGCTGATCGCGGTCGTACGCCCGTACGCGGCCGGACAGCGTGCCGCGAGCCCCGGATCCGCCACCGGGATCGACGCGTTGAAGGGCCGTCAGGCCGTCGTCCTGGAACGGGTGGACCGCGCCGGCGGCCGGATCAAGCTGGCCGGGGAGATCTGGTCCGCGCGCACCTACGACGAGGACGCGTCGTTCGAAGCGGGCCGGCAGGTCGATGTCGTGGAGATCGACGGAGCGACAGCCGTCGTGATGTGACGCCTCGGGACGACGTTCCGAGTAACGCGATGTGAGACAACCCGGCCGAACGGTAACCAAGTTGGCCCGCCGTCTGAGAAACTCGATCCTGATCATCAGAACATCCGGCAGCGAAGGGTCTGAGGAACGCGATGCCATCAATCATCATCGTCCTGGTCATTCTGGTGGTGCTTGTATTCATCGCCCTGGTGAAGACCATCCAGGTGATCCCACAGGCGAGCGCCGCCATCGTGGAGAGGTTCGGCCGCTACACCCGGACCCTCAACGCGGGCCTGAACATCGTGGTCCCGTTCATCGACTCGATCCGCAACCGGATCGACCTCCGTGAACAGGTCGTTCCGTTCCCGCCCCAGCCGGTGATCACCCAGGACAACCTGGTCGTCAACATCGACACCGTCATCTACTACCAGGTGACCGACGCCAGGGCGGCGACCTACGAGGTCGCCAGTTACATCCAGGCGATCGAGCAGCTCACCGTCACCACCCTGCGCAACATCATCGGTGGCATGGACCTGGAGCGGACCCTCACCTCCCGCGAGGAGATCAACGCGGCCCTCCGCGGAGTCCTCGACGAGGCCACCGGCAAGTGGGGCATCCGCGTCAACCGCGTCGAGCTCAAGGCGATCGAGCCGCCGACCTCCATCCAGGACTCGATGGAGAAGCAGATGCGCGCCGACCGTGACAAGCGCGCCGCGATCCTCACCGCGGAGGGCATCCGCCAGTCGCAGATCCTCACCGCCGAAGGTGAGAAGCAGTCCTCGATCCTCCGCGCCGAAGGTGACGCCAAGGCAGCCGCCCTGCGCGCCGAGGGTGAGGCCCAGGCCATCCGTACGGTCTTCGAGTCGATCCACGCGGGCGACCCGGACCAGAAGCTCCTCGCGTACCAGTACCTCCAGATGCTCCCCAAGATCGCCGAGGGCGACGCCAACAAGCTCTGGATCGTCCCCAGCGAGATCGGCGACGCACTCAAGGGACTCAGCGGGGCCTTCGACAACCTCGGCGGCGGCATGCCCGGTTTCAACACCTCCGGCAAGGAACGCCGACAGAACCCCCCGCTCGACTGATCCGGCAGCACCTTCGGGCATGATCGGTGCCTTCGACACCGATCACCGAAGGGCAACACGACGTGACGATCTGGGAGATGCTCGCCGTCTTCGTGGCGGGTGTCAGCGCCGGAACCATCAACACCATCGTCGGTTCCGGCACACTGATCACCTTCCCGGTCCTGCTGGCGACGGGCCTCCCGCCGGTCACCGCCACCGTCTCCAACGCCCTCGGCCTGATACCGGGATCCATCAGCGGAGCCATCGGCTACCGCGCCGAACTCGTCGGCCAGCGCCCCCGCGTCCTGCGCCTCCTCGGCGCCTCCCTGATCGGCGGGCTCAGCGGCGCGACCCTGCTGCTCCTCCTGCCGTCGACGGCCTTCGAGACGATCGTCCCCGTCCTGGTCACGATCGCCCTGGTCCTGGTGATCCTCCAGCCCCGGCTGGTCAGAGCGGTCCAGGCCCGTCGCGAACGCAACGGCACGAGCGCGAGCCCCCACGGTGGGCCGCTCCTCTTCGTCGGCCTACTGCTCGCCAGCGTCTACGGCGGCTATTTCACGGCGGCCCAGGGGATCGTCTATCTCGCGCTGATGGGCATGCTGCTCGACGACACCATGCAGCGGCTCAACGCCGTCAAGAACATCCTCGCCGCCGCCGTCAACAGCGTCGCCGCGCTGTTCTTCCTCTTCGTCGCGGAGTTCGACTGGACGGCGGTCGCGCTCATCGCCCTGGGCTCCACCCTCGGCGGCCAGATCGGTGCCAAGGTCGGCCGCCGACTGCCCCCGACCACCTTGCGGGTACTGATCGTGGTGGTCGGCGTGACCGCGATCGTCCAGCTGCTGATCCGCCGGTACGGCTGACGCGCGTACGCATCCGCGGATCCTCCCGTACGGACTTCCCGGCGACGCGGACTTCCTGGTGCGCGGACTTCCCCGTTACGCGGCGGGCTGGACGCCGGCCGACCACAGCGGCAGGTCCGAGCGCTCCCCGGATCGCAGCGACAGCAGCATCGCCTCCGCCGGGGACGGTATGAACGGGAGGTGCAACAGGGGCATCCCCGCCTGCTCCGGGGTGCGGTCGGCCTTGCGGTGGTTGTCCTCCGCGCAGGACGCGACCGTGTTCAGCCAATTGTCCCCGCCACCCCGGGAGCGCGGCACCACATGGTCCACGGTCGTCGCACGCCTGCCGCAGTACGCGCACCGGTGCTGGTCACGGACCAGCACTCCCCGTCTCGACCACGGAGCCTGTCTTCGGAAGGGCACCCGTACGTAACGGCAGAGCCTGATCACGCGCGGCACCGGAAGCTCCACGGCGGCAGCCCGCACCCGGAGTCCCGGATGGGCCTGCTCGACCACGGCCTTGTCCTGGAGCACCAGCACCACCGCACGGTTGAGCGTCACCGTCGACAGCGGCTCGAAGCTCGCGTTCAGTACCAATGTGTCCCGCATCCCCGCCCACCTCCCGTGTGCCGACCCACCGCGTGGCGGGCTTGGATCAACTCTGGCCGGGCGCGCCGAGAGGGACAACACAATAAAAAATGCCCTGCTCTGGTCTCTCCAAGACCAGAGCAGGGCAAACAAAAGGCAAACGGTCAACTGACAGTTTCCGCTGTCAGAACCAGTTGCGGCGGCCGCCGACCTCGGCGAGCCACTGGTTCAGGTAGCCGGCCCAGTCGGTGCCGTGGAAGTCGGCCAGACCCACCCGGAAGGAGCGGAAGGAGTCGCTGCCCTCGGTGAAGAGCCCCGGCTTCTTGTCCATCTCCAGGACGACGTCCATCTCGCGGTCGTCCGCGACGAAGGTCAGCTCCACCTGGTTCAGCCCCCGGTACTGCTGCGGGGCGAAGAACTCGATCTCCTGGTAGAAGGGCAGCCGCTGCCGCGTCCCCCGGATGTGCCCCCGCTCCATGTCCGCGCTCTTGAACCGGAAACCCAGCTGGAGGAACGCGTCCAGGATCGCCTGCTGCGCCGGGAGCGGGTGGACGTTGATCGGGTCCAGATCGCTGTTGTCCAGCGCCCGCGCGATGTCCAGCCCGGTGGTCACCCCGATGTTCATCCCGCGCAGCTGCTGTCCGTCAATGGTGGTGATCGGGGTCTCCCACGGGATCTCCAGCCCGAACGGGACCACATGGACCGCGCCTGCCTGGACCTCGAAGGCACCGCCGATGCTCTGCTTCGTGAACTCGATGTCCTGCTTGGTCTCCTGGTCGCCGCCCTCGACCTCGACACGTGCCTGGAGTCCGACGGAGAGCCCCTGGATCTGCTGATTCACGGACCCGCCCCGGAGCCGTACCTCTCCCTGCACGACGCCGCCGGGCACGACGTTCAGTTCGATCAGCTCCGTCTCGACGGTCGCGCCGCCGGCACCGAGGCTCGCGAGCAGCTTCTTGAAGCCCATATGTCCACTCCTTCTAGGTCGTGACCACTACATACGCGCCCCGACCGTAGTTCGGTTCCCCCCGGTACGCTCATCCGCCATGACCGAGAGCGCCCGGAGCCCCAGGACCCCCGACCGACTTCCGCTGCCCAGGGACTTCTTCGACCGGCCGGTCCTCGACGTCGCCCCGGATCTCCTGGGTCGAACGCTGGTACGGGTCACGGACGCCGGTCCTGTCGAACTCCGGCTCACCGAGGTGGAGGCGTACGCGGGCGAGATCGACCCGGGCTCACACGCCTTCCGCGGCCGCACGGCCCGCAACGCGGTGATGTTCGGTCCGCCCGGCCACGCGTATGTCTACTTCACTTACGGGATGTGGCACTGCCTCAACCTGGTGTGCGGTCCCGAGGACCTCGCCAGCGGGGTCCTGCTCCGCGCGGGCGAGATCACTGTGGGCGCTGAGCAGGCGCGCAAACGTCGTATCTCGGCCCGTCATGACAGAGAACTGGCCAAAGGCCCGGCCCGGCTGGCCACCGCCCTCGACATCGACCGCACCCTCGACGGCACCGACGTCTGCGCCGGCCCCGGCACACCGCTGTCGATACTCACCGGCACCCCTGCCACGAACGCCCAGGTCCGCAGCGGTCCCCGTACCGGAGTGGGCGGTGACGGCGCGGTTCACCCCTGGCGCTTCTGGATCGACGGCGACCCCACGGTGAGCCCCTACCGGGCCCACAGCCCCCGGCGGCGACGAACTTGACTCGCCCTGTCCACCCACCTAATGTAGTCCGAGCCGCTTTCAACGGGCCCTGCTGTTCAGCAGCGTCCGGAGCGGCCACCCACTACTTACGACCAACCCTGACGGGTATGGATTTCGGCATGCCGGAATTCGGACCGACCGGCTCGATTATGAGCCGGGCAGGGATTCGGCTAAAGTAGTGAACACGCCGAAAGGCAAAAGGCCAATCCAAAGGCCATCGGAATTCTGGAAGCGAAACACCGCCGAGAGAGTCTGATAGAGTCGGAAACGCAGGACAGCGGGACAGAACAGAATGAAACACCGAAGGGAAAGCCCGGAGGAAAGCCCGAGAGGGTGAGTACA